>JAYUQF010000553.1:0-2704 GCA_043756885.1 Pseudomonadota bacterium | reverse complement strand
GGGCTCAACCGGTACCTCATCGGCGAAGCACAGGGGCGCGCCCATGGCTAAAGCCAGGGCGGCCGCCAGGGCCGCGTGGCGCAACTTGAAAATGTCCTTCTTCATCTGTTCATACCTCTTGCGTGTACAGGTGGCTTGTACTTCAGTGCGGCCTCGACATGATACAGGGTTGGTCGAGGGCGTCTGCAAGTTGCCACGGTTAAAGCCTACGCAGCGTGGTTACACACTGCTATCCCGGGATTGCTCAAAGCTGTGCGTTGTTGCGCGTCAGATTGACGGCGTTTGCGGCGGCGCGCAGCCGCGTGGCCCCATGTTCGATCGGAAAGAAGATCTCGGCCAATAGTTCGTCGTCGCCCGCGGCGTCGTTTAGTCGATGGAAGGCCGGCGCGTCCCGCATGCGCACACCGGACTGCGGATACCAGTGCCAACGTATGGCCGCATGGGCGTCTTCGAGGGCGGCCAACGGGCCGCAGAATTGAAATACTGCGTAGTCGCCGCCAGCGAGATGTTTGCGCACCAGATCCGTGACACCCGGCGCGGCGACGTCTACGCAGGCGTCGTAGCGGCGGCGGGCAGCCGGCGTCAACTCGGGACTATCACAAGGAATGCCGATCCAGCTTGGTGCTAACATTGGTGCGTCGCTCGCTAAACAGTTTTTGAGGGCCGCCCAGGCGGCGGGCGCGGCGGTCTGTTGTTCGCCGTAACGGCGCAGGGCCAATATGTCCTGCGCAGCCAAGGTGCGCAATTCGAGCCCGTGCGGCAAAAACGGCGCGTAGACCGCACGCCGTGCATGCAGCCGCTGCGCGAGACTGCGTGGACTGGTGCCAAATTGACGGCGAAACGCGCGTGCAAAAGCTGACGAGCTGGAATACCCCGCCAGCGCGCTGGAGGTGGTGACCGACGCGCCATCGAGCAACATGCGCAGCGCGGCACGTTCCAGGGCACGCCGCCGCACGTAACACGACACCGACTCGCCGAGATAGCTCGACATCACCCGGTGGAAGTGAAACGGTGAAATGTTGGCGAGCTCCGACAGGAATTCCACATCGCCGGTTTCACCGGGATGCGCGTCAATATATTCCAGGACAAATTCCAGACGTGCTGCGCGCCGCTGTCTTGCGCTTGCGTTCAAATCCTACCCCCATGCGCTGCAAATCTTTATCGACCTCGCCGTCTGCGCGCGATAGTCCTCACGTATTCGATCGACGCGGCCCGGAAGTTCCCTGCAAGTGTAAAAAACTGGGGCAAGTTGTGGCGCCAGGCAGGCACAAACGTGGCGTGGCGCGCAAAAACTGACGGGGATTGTGAACAAGCTTTGAAGCGTGTGCGGTGCGTTTTACGGAGCTGGCGGTTATCACGACAATCGGCCCATGCAAGCTGGCGGGCCGCGTCCAGGACAAAGCCTACGACCCGCCGGCTCTAAAAATCCCAAGGAAACCGTTCTATGAAAAGTTTTTTTCTTCGTCGACTACTGGTACTTGTGCTGCTGCAGGGGGCGTGGGGCCTTGCCCAGGCGCTGCCCCTGACCTATTCCTTCGACCTCGGAGCGGCCGGTAGTGGCAGCTTCAGCATCAGGTCCAACGCCGCAGCGCCTCAAGTCGAAGCAATTGAACTGTCGGCCTTCGAGTGGCATATCACCGGTGTTGGCGCGTTCGACCTGGCCGATTTATCGGTTTTCAGTTTTGGCCGTTGGAGTGTAGTTAACGGACTGCAGCCTAATGCCGGCGGGTTGTTGTCACTGGGTTTTGTGCTTAAGTCCAGAACGCGCAGCGATAGCGGTGTGGCCTGCGCCATCTGTATCGTGGCAGCTCAGGTCGCGCCCCCCGGCGTTGTGAACAATCAGGCTGCCGCGCGGGCGGTGGTGCGCGCGGCGGGTTCGCCGTGCGGCACAGGTGGAGTTTGCCAGCGGCTTACAGCACGGCTGGGCGTGGTACCAGAGCCCGCCTCGTGGCCATTGGTGGCCCTGGCCTTGGTTATGGGGCCATGGTTCGGGCGTCGTCCGGGGCCTGGACCAGCGCGCGGTTAAGTTGTGCGACTCAGCGGCGCGCCACCACTGCCCAACCTCACCCAGCGCGAAGTTCGGCGAAGTTCACTACGCCCGATTCAACGTCGTACATGCCACCGACTATGCCAATCTCGTGCCGCTCAAGCATCTCGCGTAAAACGCTACTGCGGGCTCTGATATCCGTTACGGTGCGTTCGACGTTGATAGACGCGACCGCCTGCACAAAACCCGCATTGGCCGAATCGTGCGGGGCGGGATGACTGGTAGCCGCGCTCGTTACTGCTGGTTTCAGTTTGGCTAACAGGCTGGTGAGATGACCGAGCTTGACGTCATCACAGGCACCCTTAATCGCGCCGCATTGGCTATGACCGAGCACCACGATAAGTTTGCTGCCTGCGACTCGGCAGGCAAATTCCATGCTGCCAAGAATATCGTCGTTAACAAAATTACCCGCTATTCGCACGCTGAAGACGTCGCCCAATCCCTGGTCAAAAACCAGCTCGACAGATGTTCGTGAATCGATACAACTCAACACGATCGCAAACGGCCACTGGCCAGCACGTGTCTCGTTGACCTGTTGCAGGAGGTTGCGATTGGCTTTGAGATTGGCCTGAAAGCGCCCATTGCCCTCCTTCAGAATTTCCAGTGCATGTTCGGGCGTCAGTAGTGACTGGGACTCTTCGGTATGGGTACGCATTA
>JAYUQF010000552.1:0-2707 GCA_043756885.1 Pseudomonadota bacterium | reverse complement strand
CGGGAAACGATCCACATAGCTCACGTAGCGTCGGCCGACGGATTGCAGGGTGAGCGATGATGACAATGTGTGTACAGGTTGTCTGGGCCGGGCGCTGGCGCGGTCGATGGGTTAGATTTCGATAACTCTGACCCCTTGATGGTTGTTCGCGTAAGCTGCCGGTGAGGGGTTTTTTCAGCAGGATGCCTGCACACCTGATCGCTGTTGAATTAATGAAAGGTCAAGCCGATGAGTAACGGTCCATTATCGAGCGATGGCGATACCGATGCGTTGTGGCGTTGGTCCGCAACGCGCCTGGCGAGTGCCATCGCCAGCGCCGAAATTTCTGCGCGCGAAGCTGTGCAGAGCTGTCTCGAACGCATCGATGCGGTTAACCCAATAGTGAACGCGCTGGTGGAGGTGTCCCACGACGAGGCGCTCGCCGCTGCCGATCGTGCCGATGCCTTGCGCGCGTCGGGTCTAGCGCTCGGGCCGCTGCATGGTGTGCCGGTGGCCATCAAAGTGAACTCAGATCAGGCCGGGCATGCGACGACCAATGGTATCGCGGCGTGGGCTCAAAACATTGCAGAAACCGATAGTCCGCACGTCGCGAATCTACGCCGGGCGGGCGCCATCTTCGTCGGCCGCAGCAATACGCCTGCGTTTTCGTATCGCTGGTTCACGGCGAATGATGTGCATGGACGAACGCTCAATCCCTGGGATCCCGCCCGCACTCCCGGCGGGTCCAGCGGCGGCGCCAGCGCCGCAGCAGCCAGCGGTATGGTGCCGATTGCCCATGGCAATGATATCGGTGGATCCGTGCGCTATCCCGCCTATGCTTGCGGGCTGATTGGACTGCGGCCGACGGCGGGCGGTGTAGCGGGAGCCTATGGTCCAACAAATGTCGATCCCGTGCTGTCTGTGCAGACCATGCTCGTGCAAGGGCCGTTGGCCCGCTCGGTCGAAGACATCCGGCTCGCTCATCGCGCAATGCAAGGCTACGACCCACGCGATCCGATACATGTGCCGGGGGCACCCCAAGCCGACCCGCCTGCCCGGCCGCTACGGGTCGGGTTGCTCCATACCGTCGGCGGCGTCTCACCGACGCCGGCTGTGGCCTGCGCCTTGGCGCAGGCCGCGCAATGGCTCGGGGCCGCCGGATATGTCGTCGAGCCGGTCGAACTTGCTCTACTCGACGAAGCGTATCGCCTCTGGTACCTGTTGTGCCTTGAGGAATTTCGGCAACTTATGCCGCTGGTGGAGCAGATCGGTGACGATGGTATGCAAAGAGCTGCGGCAAACTATTACGCGGTGGCTGCCGAGTGGTGGGGAACACGACCCGGTCTCACTGATTACATCAATGGTTACGCACGTCGTGGCACTCTCATTAGCAAGCTGGGCGAGTTCATGCAGCGTTATCCGCTCGTGCTCCTGCCGGTATCAGCCGAACAAGCCTTCGAGCAGGATGCCGATATCGCCAGCGTCGAATCTATGCGCCGGGTCATGGCGGCACAGGCATCGATGATGGCAGTCCCGTTACTGGGATTTCCGGCGGTCGCCGTGCCGACAGGCTTGGCCGCCAAGCTGCCGGTCGGTGTGCAGTTGATTGGGCGGCGTTTTGATGAGGATACGATCCTTGACGCCGCGGCTGTGATCGAAGCACACGCCGGAGTCTTTACGCCGATCGATCCAATACCTGCTGATCCGAAGCGCGTCTTAGATGTTCCTTAGCAGTGTGTCTGACCCGGGCTTGCTTATAAGACCACCCCGTCCGCGGGTTAGTGCATAGCGCTCTCACGGCGCCACTGGCATGATCCTCGCCATCACTTAGGACCCAGGCGGAAATAATCTCGTCAGCACCGAGGGTGTCACTGCGTGGTTGCTTGCCGGGCGCGTTTCGCGGTCAATGGCCCAGCCCTTGCCAAGAAACGCAACGCCGCAACGCCGCAGCGGCAGCCGAATGCCGAGATTTTTTCCGCCTGGGTCCTATGCAGCGTGTTCATCGTTCCACTGGTCCGGCGCGGGGTTTGGCCTGCACAGCATGGCTGGCCCATAATCCCGGCACCTCATATGAGCCGCCAGACATGCTGACTCGCATCGACCACGTGTTAAGTGAGACCGAAGTTGCGCAGATCCACGGCGTATTCGCTACGGTGCCGGCAGTGAGTGGCACCACCACCGCGATGGGGCTCGCCGCCGCAGTCAAGTTTAATGAACAATTACCCACCGACCACCCTGAGGTGCAGGCCTGCGCGCGCTTGGTGCTTGATGCGTTAAAGCGCCACCCGGAGTTTCATCACACGGCTTTTCCACGGCGGGCTTTTCCACCGCTGTTCAGCCGCTACGAAGTAGGCATGCGCTACGGTGAACATGTGGATAACGCCATCCTGCACAGTCCGGCCCAGATGCGTAGCGATGTTGCGCTCACCTTGTTTCTTTCCGAGCCGAGCACTTACGACGGCGGTGAGCTTGTGATCAACACGGGTGATGAAGAACAGCAGATAAAACTGCCAGCAGGCGCCATGATCGTTTATCCACCCTATTTTCTGCACCGCGTGGCGCCCGTCACCCGCGGGGTGCGCCTGGCGGCGGTGACCTGGGTGGAGAGCATGATCCGCGAGCCGGAGCGCCGCCGCTTGTTGCAACAGATGGACCGCGCAATGGGCGCCCTGCATGCGCGCCATGGCGACAGCGGTGAACTGCATGTGCTGAACAACAGTTATCACAC
>JAYUQF010000551.1:0-7186 GCA_043756885.1 Pseudomonadota bacterium | reverse complement strand
GATAGCTTGCATTATGCCTTCAATGGCAACACCCGCATCTTTTTTTGTCATCCTCGGCAAGAAATTCCCACCATTCCCAGTGTTACGCAACTACCTCTCAAGATATTGGTTTATTGAACAAAATTTAAGTGCCAAAAATTGGTGGAGGCGGCGGGAGTGCTCGCCATTCGCTGTGCTCAGGCCCGCCGGCCTGGGGCCGGCGTCGTCGCCACGCTGTTCGCGTGGCTCGTCGAACCCGGAACGCGGGTTCTCGTCCACATCACTTCCACCAATAAAAAAGCCACCGCAAGGGTGGCCTTTTCATTGTTTGGTGGGGGGGCGGAGATTGAACCGAATGCAATATACGTCTATTTTTTCATGCAAATTTCAATTTTCACGAGTTAAAAAATTCGCAAATACCCCCAAGAATACCCCCACGAGCGAGTAACGCCTCCGGCATATTGGTTCGTCGCTTGTGATCACCGGCTGTTGTCGCCGACGCCGAATTGAGCCATCCCGGAGGTCTGTGCCGGTTGGAGTGTCAGCCTGCGCGGAGAACTCAGAGACACAGGGACTATGCGCCCAACAGCCTTCTCGCAAGTATCGACTGCATATCACGTCGTCTGTCAGCAATCAGATAGATGATGACTTGGCTGCCTGTTATACGGTAGATCACGCGGTAGGGCTTGAAGAAAGTCTGCCGGTACTCTTTGATGCCGAGGCCGACCAGTTCCTTCGGGTAACTGCCGCGCTCAGGGAGTTTCGACAGGCTCTCCACAACTTCCGTCAACTCGTCCAACACGTAGTTGGCGTTGGCGACACGGTCGAATTCGCAGATGTAATCGTGGATAGCCTCCAAGTCCTGCTCCGCTCCCGCGGCGAGCAGAGCTTCGAACTTGGCTGGCACGCCTGCCATCAGTCCTTGGCTCGCTTGGAGCGAAGGCGGGCAATGACGTCGGTCACAGGTTTCACCTTGCCGGCTGTCACATCCTGGTTGCCCAATGCCAGGATTTTCAGCAAGGCCAAGGTTTCTTGAGTCTCTTCGAATGAGGCCACGTCCTGCAGGACGGCTTTGGCCTCGCCGTTCTGGGTGATGACCAAGGGCACACGTTGCTCAGCGAGGTTCGTCAGGACCTTAGCCGCATTGGCTTTGAGGTAGCTGATCGGCTTGACTTGAGATGAGTAACGCACGGCCTGCTCCTGATTTGATAAAGACCAAATATGGTCTTTTTATGGACTTATAACAAGACGCCCGGATCGGGAGCGGCAGTGCCAGCGCCAGTACCAGTGCCATCAAGGAGATGCTGAAGGCGATGAGCTAGCCAGTGGAAGCCGATTGTTGGCGCCGACATTATGGTGAGCCAGTCCGGTCCGCTCACGAACCGCGTTACCCTTGAAGATCTCCCCAAATTATCTGGCTCACCGCAACGCCGGCGCGGTGGCTCATTCTGAGGCCGGCGCCAACAAACCTAACTTTATGGATTGCCAAAGAAAGCGCCGTCTCTAGGAGCCTGTCGGACTTAGGGTGAATCTGCTGCGGCGGTGGGAGAGCGGTCCATACATGCGCGCCGTCTCGTTAAATAGCCTTAACTTTCGCCTCGAATGCGCGCACATCTGTCCTCACTCTCGCACCACCTCGCGACGATTCCCTAAGTCCGACAGGCTCCTAGAGATGCTGGCTGGCGTAGTCGGCTAAACGCGAACGCTCACCGCGACGCAGTGTGACATGCCCACCATGTTCCCAGCTCTTAAAACGATCGACCACATAGGTCAGGCCCGAAGTGGTTTCGCTAAGGTAGGGGGTATCGATCTGGCCGACGTTGCCCAGACATACAAACTTGGTGCCGGGCCCGGCGCGGGTAATGAGCGTCTTCATCTGCTTGGGTGTCAGGTTCTGCGCTTCGTCCAGGATCACATAGCGGTTCAAAAACGTGCGGCCGCGCATGAAGTTCAGCGACCGTATCTTGATGCGGTGCTGGAGCAGATCATTGCTCGCCGCACGACCCCATTCACCGCCCTCGTCGGATTCGGACAGCACTTCGAGGTTGTCCATGAGCGCGCCCATCCAGGGCGTCATTTTTTCCTCTTCGGTGCCGGGCAGAAAGCCGATGTCCTCGCCAACGGGAATCGTAACGCGGGTGATGATGATCTCGCGATAGCGACGCTGTTCCATGCATTGCGCGAGACCAGCGGCCAGCGCGAGCAATGTTTTGCCGGTGCCGGCGGTGCCCACCAGCGAGACAAATTCAACTTCGGGATCCATGAGCAGATTGAGTGCGAAGTTCTGCTCGCGGTTACGCGCGGTTACTCCCCACACACTGTAACGCGCCTGCCTGAAATCGCGCACCTGGCGCAAAATGATCTTGTCCTGCTCTTCACGCACCACTACCAGTTCCAATTCGTCATCGCCTGCAACGTAGACAAATTCGTTGGGAATGGCCGGCGTGACGATGCCAACCGGGATGCTGTAATAGGTGTCGTTGTCCTGTTTCCAACACTTCACATCGTTCTGGCAGCGGGCCCAGAAATCGGTGGGCATTTCCTGCGCACCGGTGTAGAGCAGGTCGATGTCGTCGAGGACCTTGTCGTTGTAATAATCTTCGGCCGGTATGCCGAGCACACGGGCTTTGATGCGCAGATTGATGTCCTTCGACACCAGGATGACGTCGCCCCACAAACCGGTGCTCTTGAGCGCGAGCCCGGTCTCAAGAATGCTGTTATCGGGGGTTTTGTTGGCCAGAGCGCTGAGCGCATCGAGCTTGAGCGGCTGGGTCTGCAGGAATAAACGCCCGGTGGCGCGTTGCCCATTGCTTCCCGTGCCATCGATTTCGAGAGACAGACCGGCACCGATCGCGTTGGCATCAGCATCGCCGATAATCTGATCGAGAAAGCGGCTCGCTTGACGGGCGTTGCGGGCAACTTCCGACATGCCCTTCTTGGTCGCGTCTAATTCCTCAAGCACCACCATCGGAATGAACAAGCGGTGTTCAGCAAAACGGAACAGCGCTGAGGGATCGTGGATCAGGACGTTGGTGTCGAGCACATAGGTTCGAAAAACATCGGACATCGGCATATTAGCAGCCTGTCGGACTTAGGACGAATCTGCTGCGACGGTGGGACAGCGGTCCATATATGCGCGCATCCTCGTTAAATAGCCTTAACTTTCGCCTCGAATGCGCGCATATCTGTCCTCGCTGTCCCACCGTCTCGCGACGATTCCCTAAGTCCGACAAACTGCTAGGCAAGGCGGCTTTCCGGCGCGGCTCAAGTATCTACTTGACCGGCTCCATGATCGCGTCGAGATTGTGCTGGTCGCAGAAATCCATGAAATCGCTGCGCATTCCGGCAATTGAGATATTGGTCGGAATACTGATGGTCATATGCAGCGAGAACATCGGCGTGCCAGTGTGGGCGGCGGCGTAGTTGCCTGAATACATATCCTCGATATTAATTTCGCGCCGCGCAAAAAACTGCGCTATCTGGTGCACGATACCCGCCTGCTCGACTGCGATGACTTCAACCGCGTAGGGCATGAGGTTGTGAGCCGGCGGGCGCGCCGAAGCGCGCTGCGAGGTGATGGTAATGTCGAGTTCCTGCTGTAGCCGCGGCAGCAGGTTTTCGATCTTGGCGATGGCGTCCCAAGTGCCGGACAGCAGGACCATCATCGCAAAGCGATCACCCATGACTGACATGCGGCTTTCGGCGATGGCACAACCACATTCACGAATAGCTCGAACGATGGGTTCGATCAGCCCGGCGCGGTTGGCGCCCATGGCCGAGATGGCGACGAGATTCTGCATTCAGGAGGTAATATGATTCGCGTGTGCGGCTAGCAGGGGCCGCAATTGTGCACGCTCCTTACCGCATGGGGCAAGCGCTGGCGCAAGATGGCCCGAACGTCATCGATAAAAATCTCGACGCTTGTCCTTGCTGATCGCAATCGATACCATAACTGGTTGTTTTAAAGGAAATTCGCATGCGAACAATCACCGGCAGCATCGTCGCGCTTGTGACCCCGATGCACGCGGGAGTCCAAGCCGAGACGGCGCTAGACGAACACGCGCTTGCACGACTGGTTGAGTTTCACGTCGAGAACGGAACCGATGGCATCGTGGCCGTTGGCACCACGGGCGAATCGTCAACTTTAAATGAAGAAGAGCATCTCGCCATCATCCGACGCGTCGTGGAACTGGTCGATGCACGCGTCCCCGTTATTGCGGGCACCGGCGCAAACTCCACCCACGAGGCGATCCGTCTGACACGTCACGCCAAATCAGCCGGCGTAGATGCGTGTCTGCTGGTCACGCCCTATTACAACAAGCCAACTCAGGAAGGCTTGTATTTGCACCACAAAGCTATCGCCGAAGCAGTTGACATCCCGCAGATCCTTTACAACGTGCCCAGCCGCACAGCCTGCGATATGCAACCGGCGACGGTCGCGCGTCTGGCGCGGATTGGGAACATTGTGGGGATCAAGGAAGCGACCGGCGATCTGAGTCGCCTGCGTGCAATTCGCGAGCAATGTGGCGAGGATTTCCTCCTGCTCAGCGGCGATGACGCCACCGCCTGCGAATTCATGCTCGCTGGTGGACAGGGTGTTATTTCTGTCACCGCCAACGTCGCGCCGAAACTCATGCACGATTTATGTGTCTTGGCTGCTGGTGGTGACGCCGTCGGTGCGGGGGCAATTGACGCCAAGTTGCAGGCATTGCATCGCGACCTGTTCGTTGAAGCTAACCCCATCCCGGTGAAATGGGCGGTGGAACGCATGGGCCTGCTGGATGCCGGCATACGCCTGCCGCTGACGTGGTTGTCAGCGCAGTACCAACCGGTGGTGCGCGAAGCGATGCAGCACGCGGGAATAGCCTGTCGCACCTGAGCGACCTTACGCCGACAGCCCTGAAACGAGGATTTATGTTTATGTTTAGAACCGCACTCGTGTGCGTATTAATGGCTGTTGCGCTCGGCGGCTGCAGCAAACTGGTGCCCAAACTCGACCAGGTTCTCCCCGATTCGCGTAAGGACTATCTGAAGGCCAAAACTCTGCCCGATCTCGAAGTGCCACCAGACCTCAGTTCGGAAGCGATCAAAGACCGCATGGCGATCCCTGAGGGTGGCAAGACCGCCAAATACTCGACGTTCCAGGAACGGCGTGCAGAGCGCCAAGGCGGCACCACAGCCGCTGCCGAAACTGCCGGTGAGAAGCCCCAGGCTCCGGCGCCTGCGGCAGTGCGCGCCCAGGAAAACGAGCACGTGCTGTCGATCGTTGGCACGCCGCCACAGGTATGGTCAAAACTTCGCGATTTCTGGCCGACCCAAGGTTACAAGCTCGAACTGGATGACGCCGATCTGGGTGTGATCGAAACTGGCTGGTCGGAAGACGAAGCCAAACTATCACGCCATAAATTCAAACTCTTTGCCGAAGCAGGAAGCGACGCTGCGACCACATTGGTGTACCTCTCTCAGGAGGGCCAAGAATTGACGCCTAAAGGCGAACAGCTCGAGTGGCAACGCAAAGCGCGCGATGTTGCTGCCGAGGGCAAGATGGCCGAGAACCTGCAAACCTATCTCGCGGGGCAGGGCACGGCCGTGGTCGGGGCCGCCGCCGGAGGTGCTGACACCCTCGCAACGCCGGCAGAGACAGCCCCAACCAATGCACAGGACCCGGGCAGCGAACACCACTCAGACATCGTCACCGTCGGCGGCGGTAAAACTTATTTGAGTGTTGCTGAAGAATTTGCCTTAGCTTGGAAAAGCACTGGCGCTGCCCTCGAACAAGTCGGCGCGCAAATCAAAGATTCAGATAAGGGCCGCGGTGTTTACATCGTCAAGGTCGAAGGCAGCGGCGGCGAAACCGGAACCTTATCCAAGCTTAAATTCTGGAATCGTGATGGCGCCAAAGAATTACAGGTCAGCCTGACGGGTGTTGGCGCCAAGACCGAAGTGGTCGTGCTTGATCGCGATGGCCGCTGGGAAACCGGCGACGCAGCTGCGAACCTTCTGCAGAAGCTGCATCAGGCTTTAAACGGCGGGAACGGCTAGCAGCAACTCGCAACGCTGCTACCGATGCGTTTTTCCGTACTCGGTAGTGGTAGCGCCGGTAACGCGACAGTGGTGGTGCACGACGGGCAGGGGCTGCTTATCGATTGCGGGCTGACGGTGCGTCAGCTTGAGCGGCGCTTAGGCCTCATCAACTTCGCACCTAGCTCGCTCAGCGCCATCGTGCTGACCCACGAGCACGACGACCATATCGCCGGTGCTGCTGCATTGTCGCGCAAATATCGCATTCCAATCTTAACGAGTCACGGCACACAGATGGCGGCCGCCGAACGTCTGGTCAATGTTTACGGCATCGACTATCTGGTCCCCGATCGCAGCATCGAATTTGGCGCGTTCACGATCAGCGCGGTACTGGTACCCCACGACGCCCGTGAGCCCTGTCAATTTGTGCTGGATGACGGCGAGAGCCGGCTCGGGATCTTGACCGACCTTGGCCAGGTGACGCCCCATCTGCTGCGCAAATTCACGGATCTGGATGCGCTGGTGTTGGAGTTCAACCACTGTCTCGCTTTGCTCGCTGACAGCGTTTATCCGCCTTATCTGCGCAATCGTATCGCCGGGCCCTATGGTCACCTTAGTAACGGGCAGGCTGCGGCCCTGTTGGATCAGCTGGATTTGTCCCGATTACATACCCTGGTCGCAGCCCACTTGAGCGAGAAGACCAATGACCCGGCCTTGGTAGCCGCGTGTCTGCGCGAGCGGGTGCCGGCACATACCTGCTGGTTTATTGCCAATCAATATGAGCCCTTGCCCTGGTGCGAAGTAGGCGCGGAACGCGCGCATCGCGCGATTTGCTGAAGGATAAATTTGCTTTGTTCGCGTCTGCCACAACCGCTCACGAACACCGTCGATGTTGACGAGATAATATTGACCAGGAACCTTAGGCTATTTGCCTTTTTTCTTGACGTGCTTCATGAGACGGCGACGTTTTTCCTGTTGCCGTTGATTCAAATTAGTTCGCCGGCCCGCGTAGGGGTTTTCGCCTTGCCGGAATTCAAGCGCAATGGGTGTGCCGATCAGGTCGAGCTTCTCGCGAAAAAAAAAATTTTCAAGGTAGCGCTTGTAACTACCGGGCACATCGTTGACCTGATTGCCGTGGATAACGATGGTCGGCGGGTTGCGGCCACCGAGATGGGCATAGCGCATT
>JAYUQF010000550.1:0-7190 GCA_043756885.1 Pseudomonadota bacterium | reverse complement strand
CGACGATGACGACCTCGCTGTTACCGGCCCAGGCACCCAGCAGATTGGCATTGGTGTCGGCTTTAAGCCGTGCCCAAGTCAAACCGCCGTCGGTGGTTTTGAGAATCAAACCTTCCTGGCCAACGGCATAACCGGAATTGCTGCCATCGTGGGCCAGCGCGATGGCAAACACCGACTCGTCGGCCTTTGCATCGCCCCGGTTAACGACCCGCCACGTATCACCACTGTCGTCGGAGCGCAGGATGAGGCCAAATTCGCCCGCGATCATCGCGGTGCCTTCGGCGGTAACTATCACGCCGTAAAGATGCGGTTCATAACCTTCGTCGTTGTAATCCGCCCAGTTAATCGTGATGGGCTGCCAGGTGGCGCCGAAGTCCTTGGAGCGCGCTGCATAGCCAAACTCACCTACGGCGATGGTCAGGCCTGCGTCGTTCATGTCGACGTTTAACAGGCGTTTGTCGAGGCCGCTCTTGACGTCTAACCACTCACCATCACCACTGCGGGTCATGACCAAGCCTTGCTGACCCACAACCACCTGATGGTCACCCGCGCGTTTCACCCCAAGCAGGGCCAGGGAGGTCTTGGCCGGCAGAGTTTCCCACTTGGCGCCACCATCTTTGGTTTCCAGCATGAGGCCAAAATTTCCGACCGCCATGCCCCATTCGCCCTTCATGTCGATGGCAAATAAAGAATCGTGGGCGATGCCGGTACGAATGCCTTCAACGGTCTGGTCGGTCGCTGGTGCGGCATCGGTCGCATCGACTGGCGCTGCAGCCGCCGGCTCCTCGGCGAGGGCCGGTATCGCGAGGACCATAGAGCAGGTCAGCACAGCCGCCAAAGACGCGTAGCGATGGCAGAAACGAATCAGCTTGTTCATTGTGTTTGGACTCAACTGGAAAAAAAGAATTGATGTGTTTTAAGACAACCCATGCGCAGCTGGCGCACTGATGGTTCGAGTGGTGAGGTCGCCCGGATGGCACAGGCAGCCGCTTCGGGTGAAGCTTGGGCTGTTCATCGACATTGCTTCCCCTCTGCCCGGGCGCATCAAGTCCCGGGGACCGGCAGCCAGGCAAATCTTTGTTATTTGATGTTTTCCACTACGCCTTGCGTGGTGTGCATCGCTAGTCGCAGGGATCCCCGCAACTTGTTACTGCGGCTTTCGCTTAACGCCACCCCGCCGGGATTATCACAGATTTGCCTACGCTCGTCAGATACCGTAACGGAGGTAATTACGCGCCGTCCCCCCGGCCGCTGCCCGGCGAATATAGGGGCGCTGGCTGGCGGGTGTCAAACAAATCACCTGCACTCAAAGTCTGAAGCAAAATCCTCGACGCTCAAAAGCTACGCTTGCGACCTCAAGTGGTAAAGCTGCCGCGCCCTACTCCCACCAACAGTGCCAGCACTTAATAAGTCGGCGGATCGATATCGGGCTGTTGCGTCTCGGCCGTTTCGATCAAGTTGTGGCTCGCATGACCTGCGCTCGCGCGGTCAAAACGAGCCAGATGAAATAACGCATCGCCCTCATTGACCAGCGGCAGACGGGTTTGGCCGATGATAACGCCGTCGTGTTCGCAGCGGACTTCCTCTTCCAACGCGCCGAAGGGATCGGAGATCACACCGAGTCTGTCGCCGCGCTTCACGCGCTGCCCAAGCTTGACGTTTATGCAATGAATGCCGCTGCGCGCGGCCCGCACCCAACGTGTGTGGCGCGCGACCAAAGGTTTGAAACCATCGTCGCGTCGCGGCCGCGCCGGCAGCATACCCAGGCAACGTAGAGAGCTCATCACGCCCTGCAGGCCGATGCGGATCACGTTTTCATTAAAGCGCAATCGTTCTCCACCTTCGAATAACACGACCTTTACACCCAGTTCACCGGCCGCCTGGCGCAGGGAGCCATCACGCGTATTGGAATTCAACAATACCGGCACCTGAAAGCTGCGCGCCAAGCGCAGGGTTTCTTTGTCGTCGAGATTGGCTCTGATATGCGGCAGATTGTCACGATGGGCAGCAGCGGTATGCAGATCGATGCCGTAATCACATTTGGCTGCGATCTCACGCAGAAAGAGATGGGCCACACGCGAGGTCAGCGAGCCGCGCTCCGAACCCGGAAACGATCGATTCAGATCGCGCCCGTCGGGCAGATAACGGGTCTGATTGATGAATCCGAAAACATTGACGATGGGAATGCAGATCAAGGTACCGCGCAATTGGCGCAGGCTACTGTGCTGACGCAGCAGGCGATGAATGATCTCGATGCCGTTGATTTCGTCGCCATGTATGGCGGCGGAAACAAACACGGTCGGACCATCGAGACGTCCACGCACCACTTCGACCGGCATAGCCAGCGGGCCATAGGTATAAAGATCAGCAAGCGGGAACTCAATTTTGACCCGCGTGCCAGCACTGACAGCGGTGCCTGCGATCACTAACGGCGCTGTACCCAAGCGCTCAGCCTCGCCCGCGCGTTTTGGTCGTACAACCCACGCCTTGGTTTTCCAGGAACTCGATAATCTGGCTGGCAATGTCTTTGCCCGACACCTGCTCGATGCCCTGCAACCCGGGCGAAGAGTTTACTTCCATGATCACCGGGCCGTGATTGGAACGCAGCAGATCCACACCACACACGTTGAGCCCCAAGGTTTTGGCGGCACGCAGCGCAGTAGAGCGCTCTGCGGGAGTAATCTTGACCGCACTCGCCGCGCCACCACGATGCAGATTCGAACGGAATTCGCCGGGTGCGCCGGAGCGCTGCATGGCGGCCACCACTTTGTTGCCTATCACCAGGCAGCGAATGTCGCAGCCAGCTGATTCTTTGATGAACTCCTGCACCAGGATATTGGCATCCAGACCCATGAATGCTTCGATGACACTCTTTGCGGCGTTTTTGGTTTCAGCCAGCACCACACCCAAACCCTGGGTACCTTCCAGCACCTTGATGACCAGCGGCGCGCCACCCACCTCATCGATAAGGCCATCAATGTCGTCCAGCGAATGGGCAAACGTGGTGATCGGCAGACCAATGCCCTCACGCGACAGCAACTGCAAGGACCTCAGTTTGTCCCGTGAACGTGTGATCGCGACCGACTCATTGACGGAGTAAGTCCCCATCATTTCAAACTGCCGCACGACCGCTGTGCCGTAATAAGTGACCGACGCGCCGATGCGCGGGATCACCGCATCGAACTCCGTCAGCTCTTCACCTTTGTAATGGATGGTGGGGTTGTGCGATGTGATGTCCATATAACAACGCAACACGTCGATAACCCGCACCGCATGTCCACGCGCGCGCGCCGCCTCGACCAGCCGCCGAGTGGAATAAAGTTTGGGATTACGCGAAAGAATGCCGATTTTCATTGTGCTTGGGGCAACACGCGGCGTGCGGCTTTAACTCTGGCCTTGGCGGGTTTACCCAGCACGTAAGAACGGTCCGGGTCGATGATGAGATGGCCCTGCATGGCGCTGCGTCCGAGCAACATGCGGAACCGTAATGCATCACGGTTGGTGATGGTCAGCTCGATGGGCCAGGATTGGGTGCCGAGTGCGAGCTCCGAGGCAATCACGATACGCCGTTCGCGATGCCCGCTGGAATCCGTCACGGTGCGCTCGTCGATAATGGCGGTTTCGACTACCACGACACGCTCGCCGTCGCGCTGGCGTGGTTGCACGTGCAGCCGCACATGGGGCACGCCACGTTCACTATATCGATCGCAGCGCAGGGCATGCAGGGCCGAAGTGCGCGCGCCGGTATCGAGTTTGGCTTTGATGCGGGCGATGCCCAAGGTGGGTAGAGACACCCATTCACGCCAGCCGACGATGGAGGAGGAAAACATGGGCGTGTATTGAATCAATGTGGCGGTGGTCGGTGCGATTGAGGATTACACCGTTTTGTAAATTACACCACCCTCTGCGCCCTGCCACGCTTACTCAGACAAAAATCCGTCCACCACCCGAAACAGCTGTTGGCGCTGTTGTTCGAGCAGCATTAAGTGCGTGGCGCCTCCGATCACCACCAGGCGCCGTATGTGGCACGCGGTCAATTGTGCAAACACGGCCTGGGCCTGGACCGGTGTTGTTTCCTGGTCCCACTCGCCCACCACCACCAAGGTCGGGCAGCCGATCTGCGACGGAGCATAGGTCGGCTGATCTTTAAGCCAGTATTGGGCGAGGTCGTGGACCACGCCGGTCGGTGCACGCAACAGGGGCGGGGAATGTTGGTCCGATGCGGGGTCCGTGGCGACCGCTGCCTGCGCCCAGGCAGCGCGGCTCGCGCTGGAGCCGATGGCATCCATCTGGGCTGCATCAAGGCCATAGGTCCAGCGTTGGGTGCTGGCAGCCGCGCTCACCAGACGATAGGCGCCAAGCGGCCCATCGACGGCGATCTGCACGGCGCCGGCGCGCAACCACAAGGCGCCAGCCAATATCAGACGACGAACTTGCTGCGGACATTCTCCCGCGACCTGGCCCGCGATGGCCGTGCCCCAGGAATACCCGATCAAGTCGAGTGCCGTGCATGCGCGCCTGGCGAGAATAAAGTTGATGGCACGTTTGACGTCGGCCACCGCTTCGGCGGTCGCCACGATAGGGCCGTGGTTCGCGGCCGGCTGCGCCATTTCTGCCGGCCGGTCCGAGCCGCCATAACCCAAGAGGTCGATACACCAGGCATCAAAACCGGCACGCGCCATGTTGTCCATCCACGATTCGCCATCCAGCGCATAATCGAAGGTGACGGTTGATGGGTATGTGGCGCCGTGAATGAACAATAGGGGCTGACCCTGCTCAGAAACCCGTTTGTTACGCAGTAAAAAACACAGCCCGGCACGGCCACTGGCGATGTGGTAGTCGGTGCAGATGATGGTCATCGTCGTCAGCCCGCCATCGGATCGACTACCGCCCGGCCGAGCATCAGCTGACCGCGCTGCTCAAACGCCGTATCGCTGACTAACAAGTGCACAGCGGCAGTTTGCAGATCGCGTAAACAACGTTGCAATACATGGTCGAGAAAGATCGCCTGACCACCACCGTAACGCACCGCCTTGGCGGTGATATCCACCGCCGTCTCCGCCGCCAGCACGGTCACGCTGCGCATGTCCACTTGCTGGGCCACCGTCGCACGCTCACCTCGGCAGACCGTGGCCCAGGCATCGGCCAGGATCTCCATCGCTAAGGCGCGCGCAGCGCGCAATTTCAGATCGCCTTCACCGAGCGCCCTCTGCACGACACCCCGATCGGCAACTGAGTTGGGCTTGCCATAACCGCGCTGTTTGGACTTGATGAGGCCGGCCATCTCATCCAACGCGCGGCGAGCAACCCCAAAATACAGGGCCATGAACTCGTTAATCAGCAGTCCCGGCAAACCCATCTTAAAAAACGGTCCACCGCGTTTGGGTTCGAACTTGCCCAAATCGAAACTGAAACCATCGGCGACGAACAGATCCTGCGCTGAAAAGTCACAACTGCCCGTACCCTGCAAACCAGTCACATGCCAATTGTCGTGGAGCGTGACCGCGCTAATCGGCATCACCACCATGCGCGATGCGGGCGGCTGCTCCGCACCCATCTCGACCAGCACATGGGCGCCCACCCACTCCGCGTGCCGGATACCACTGGCCCACGACCAGCGCCCGCTCACTCGCAAACCGCCGGCCACCGGCACCGCACGCGCCGGGTTGAACACCCCAGCCATGGTCGGGATATGTCCACCCTTGAACATCGCAGCGATGGCTTCATCGGGCCAGAAAGCGCACAAACTGCTGGCACCGTTACCGATGCAAACATTCCAGCCCATGGAAGCGTCGATGTAAGACAGGGCCTCGATGATCTCGACCTGCAACATCGGATCGGGCTCCAAGCCGCCCAGCTCTTTGGGCAGCTTCAAGGAAAACAGCCCCGCGTCGCGCAGCGCGACCACCGAGCGCGGCGCCAAGGTCCGGCCGGCCAGGGATTCTGGGACACCCGCGATCAAGGTCTCGCGTACACTCTCAACCCGCTCAAACAGTGCGCTGCGCAGCGCAGTAGGCTGCGGTGCTTCGGCAATTGTCATGGACGCCCCCTGTGCGTTACTCAATCTTTTACGCCAATTGATGAAGGTGATCCAACTCGCTACGCTTTTCACCACCAAGCCGATGTGCCCGTCTACGTCGATGGCGCGTGATGCCCGGCAGTGTGACGAGAATGTCAGGCCGGTGGCCAATAGTCATTGGCACCCAACCCTTGCAGTGCCAAGCCATAACCAAGCTGTTCGAGCATGAGCTGCTTCAGGCGCTGCGTGAGCACCAGACGTGCGTAGCGTAGCGTGAGCGGCGGTTGCTTCAGCAATTGTTCCGCCAGGTGCCAGGCGCGTGGCAATAGATCACCGGCGGGCATCACCTCGCTCACTACGCCGAGTTGCAAGGCCTCCTGCGCTGAAATCTTCTGCCCGGTGAGTAGAAAGTAGCGTCCGCGATTGACGCCGAGCAACAGCGGCCAGATCACGTGTACACCATCACCCGGCACCAGACCGTTGGGGAAATGCGGGGCGTCCTGAAACAGCGCGTGATCAGCGGCCAGCACGATGTCGCACAACACCGCGAGCTCAGCATGGATTGATACTGGGCCATTCACCGCCGCGATCATCGGCACGTCGATGTCGAGCAGGTTGGTCAGCAGTTGTTTGGCGTCCCAGGTAATGCGGTCCCAGACCCGCGCCGACATCTGTGTCGCTGGCAAGCGCTGGCCGACATTACTCTCATCAACCAGCTCTATGAATGATTCCCCGGTGCCGGTCAGGATAACAACACGGTTGTCGCGATCTGCGCCGATGTCGCGAAACGCTGCGCCCAATTCGTGATGTGGCCCGCCGCCCCAACGCAAGGTCTCACCTGCGCTATGCAAAGTCACCTGCAGGATGCCATCGCGGCGTTCCATGCGTAGATGTTCGTAGCGGATCGCGTAGGCCTCGAAGTCGCTCATCGCGGCCATGCCCGGTATATTGAGTGTCGCAGCACTGGAACTGTTGTCACGCCCATGATCGCGCCCTCATAGAAGCCTGCAACAGGCTAGGCGTAAGGCGCAATTGACACAAGGAGAGCGAGGTCGCGCGGGCACAAACACTGATTTGTCGCTATCTATTCAGGTAAAGCCGCCACCCGGTATGGGCCGGGCAGCTCGACAATGCGGCGACAAGCTTCGCGTCTGACGGTCGGATTTAGAAC
>JAYUQF010000549.1:0-2711 GCA_043756885.1 Pseudomonadota bacterium | reverse complement strand
TCATTTTCGCGGGCGCCGCGTGCATGGCGACGACTTCCCGGTCTATTTCGCACAGTCTTTTGCAGGTTTTTTGTCGAAAAGCATTGGGATTCCGCCCTAAGGCCTTTAAGATGCGCCCCTGCGTTGCAGCACCCCGCCGCGTCGCGACCTAGAGGGCCGGCGCCCCGGCCAGTTACACAGGTGATACAGGTTCGCTCGAGCCAGGAATAACGAGCGGCCGTTGCGTATTGCCGCAGGAAATTTGAGAGCACATATGACAGACCTCACACGCTACCGGAACATCGGCATTTTTGCCCACGTGGATGCGGGCAAGACCACGACCACCGAGCGCATCCTCAAACTCACGGGCAAGATCCACAAGATCGGTGAAGTGCATGACGGCGCTACCACCACCGACTTTATGGATCAGGAACGCGAGCGCGGCATTACGATCCAGTCTGCGGCGACCACCTGTTTCTGGAACGAACATCGGCTGAACATCATCGATACCCCTGGGCACGTTGATTTCACCATTGAGGTCTATCGCTCGCTTAAGGTGCTGGACGGTGGTGTGGGTGTGTTCTGTGGCTCCGGCGGTGTTGAGCCGCAGTCCGAAACCAACTGGCGTTATGCCAACGATTCCAAAGTCGCGCGCATCATTTACGTCAACAAGCTCGACCGTACCGGCGCTGACTATTATCGCGTCGTCGATCAGGTCCAGAAAATTCTCGGGGCGCGGCCGATTGTGATGGTGCTGCCGATTGGTTTCGAAGATTCCTTCAAGGGTGTCGTCGATCTGCTGACACGCAAGGCGTGGATCTGGGACGACTCCGGAGACCCGATGAATTATCACATCGAAGATGTGCCCGCCGACATGAAAGACAAAGTCGAAGAGTGGCGCCACACCTTGATCGAGATCGCCGTCGAACAGGACGACGAGGTGATGACCAAATATCTCGAAGGCGAAGAGCCCGACATCGAGACGCTCAAGCGTTGCATTCGCACCGGCACGATTAAACTCGACTTTTTCCCGACCTTCTGCGGCTCATCGTTCAAAAATAAGGGCGTGCAGTTGGTGCTGGATGGCGTGGTCGATTACCTGCCAAATCCGATGGAAGTTAATCCCCAGGCGGAAGTGGACCTTGAAGGCAAAGAGACCGGCAACTTCGCCATCGTCGATGCTAACAAGCCCTTGCGCGCGCTGGCGTTCAAGATCATGGACGACCGCTATGGTGCTCTGACATTCCTGCGACTGTACTCGGGGCGCATCGAGAAGGGCGTGACGGTGTTGAATACCTTTACCGGCAAAACCGAGCGCATCGGTCGCATCGTCGAGATGCACGCCGATTCTCGTATGGACGTTGACTCCGCCCAGGCCGGCGACATCGTTGCCGTGCTCGGCATGAAAAACGTGCAAACGGGTCATACGCTGGCCGATCCTAAAAACCCCGCCACCCTGGAACCGATGGTCTTCCCCGCACCGGTGATTTCTATCGCGGTCTCGCCAAAAGACAAAGCGGGCTCAGAAAAAATGGGCATCGCGCTGGGCAAAATGATTGCCGAAGATCCGTCGTTCCATGTCGAAACCGACGAGGAGTCGGGCGAGTGCATCCTCAAGGGCATGGGCGAGCTGCATCTCGACATCAAGGTCGACATCCTGCGCCGCACCCATGGCGTGGAAGTGGTGGTGGGCAAGCCGCAGGTTGCTTATCGCGAAACGATTACTCAGCTTGTTGACGACGCTTACACCCACAAGAAGCAGACTGGTGGGTCGGGGCAGTACGCCAAGATCGAATACACCGTCCAGCCCGGTGAGCCCGGTAGTGGCTTCGTATTTGAATCAAAAGTCACCGGCGGTAACGTGCCGCGTGAATACTGGCCGGCGGTCGAAAAAGGTTTTGAGACCAGCATCGTTGAAGGTGTGCTGGCGGGCTATCCGCTGTTGGATTTTAAAGTGACCTTGACCGATGGTGCGTACCACGCGGTTGACTCATCGGCGTTAGCCTTTGAAATCGCGGCCCGTGCGGCCTATCGCCAAACGGTGCCAAAGGCACACCCGCAGTTACTCGAACCGATCATGAAGGTCGACGTATTCACTCCCGATGCCCACGTGGGTGATGTGATCGGCGATTTAAATCGTCGTCGCGGCATGATTAAGGCACAGGAGTCCGGTGGTCTGGGCGTGCGCATTAAGGCGGAAGCGCCGCTGGGTGAAATGTTTGGCTACATTGGCGATCTGCGCACCATGACCTCCGGTCGTGGCCAGTTTTCGATGGAGTTCTCGCACTATTCACCATGCCCACGCAACATCGCTGATGAAGTGGTCAAGGAAGCCAAAGAGCGCAAGGCCAACAAATAGGTCACTACGCAGTGAGTTTGAAACGGGCCGCATTGCGGCCCGTTTTTGTTTGGGCGAAGCGCTGGGAGTGAGCAGCCAAACAAACGCTCAGAGCAAGGCGCGTGACACCACTTCATAAGTGTCTTTCGACAAACCGTCTGTGTCTCGAATGCGCAATAACGCCGCCTGCGCATGGCCCTGGTGCGCGGTGTCGAATTTGCGCCACCGATCAAATGAACGGGCCATACGCGCCGCGACTTGTGCGTTGTGCGGGTCGAGCGCGATCACCTGCTCTGCGGCAAAGGTGTAACCGCTGCCGTCGGCTGCGTTGAAGCGCACATGGTTACCCTGACAAAAGGCGCCGATCAAGGCGCGCACCTTATTGGGATTACGT
>JAYUQF010000548.1:0-7196 GCA_043756885.1 Pseudomonadota bacterium | reverse complement strand
GACGCGCATGAATTTCGAGCAATTCCGCCGCCACATCGCGAATTTTTTCATGGGCCTTGCGCCGTGCTTTCTCCCATTGGCCGCTGCCCAGCTTGTGCAAGGGCGCGTGATCGGGGTCGACGCCTGAATAGCGGCTGATACGGTCAAGTGCGCTGACCGGCACGTAGAGATTGTCACCATCGGCATATTCAATTTTTATGAACTCGTTGCTGATACCACCGACAGTCAGCACTTCCAGACGAATGTAGCGACCGACGCCGTGCTGCTCGTGCACGACCGGTGCACCTGGGCGCAGTTCGGTGAGATTGCGGATCACCGCTTCCTGATCGCTGCTCGCCCGGCGACGACGACGCTGGGCGGCACGTTCGCCAAATAGCTGGCCTTCGGTCAACAGCGACAGGCGCGGCTCATCAATCTCAGCGCCATCGTGCAAAGCGGCAACCGCGATGCCCACCGGTGCATTGCCAGCAAGGAAGTCCTGCCAGGTGTCATACGCTCGCGGTCGAAACGTCTGATTCTGGAACAGCTCAAGCATGCTTTCGCGGCGGCCCAATGAATCGGCCAGTATCAGCACACGACCACCACAACGCTTGATGTGATCGTCCAGCAATGCGAAGGGCGCGGCAGCGCGTGCATCGATAGGCACACGCACCGGCGTATGGGTGGCAAATTCGATCTGCTGCGGATCTTCGCCGGATAAACCGCTGACTTGCACACAGGTGTGACATAACAACCCAGCCAGTAACTCCGCAGGTTCCGCGAACAGCCGCGCTGGCTTGACCAGTGGCCGTTCGCGATCGTGACGCAACTGCTCGTAACGCTCGTCCACCGCCACCCCGAATCGCTCCGCCATGGCCTCAACGGCTTCATCAAGCACGACCAGCGTATTGGCCGGTAGGTAGTTCGTAATCAGATCGAGTTGATCAAAAAACAGCGGCAGGTAGTACTCGATGCCCGCCGGTGCCAAGCCCTCGCCAACGTCCTGATAGACCGGACACTCCTGCGGCTTGCCCTCAAACTCAACACGCCATGCCCGCCGAAACTCGCGGGTAGCGGCTTCATCGAGCGGAAACTCGCGAGCCGGTAGCACGTCGATGGTTTCGATTGTGGTGGTCGAGCGTTGGCTCTCAAGGTCGAACAGGCGCAACGTCTCGATTTCGTCGTCAAACAGATCGATACGAAACGGTCGGTCGGTGCCCATCGGAAATACATCGATAACTGCACCGCGAACAGCGTAATCACCGTGTTCCGCGACCTGGGATTGGTGGCGGTAACCAGCCGCATCGAGCCGGCGACGGAAAGCATCGCGGTCGAGCTTGTCACCTTGACGCAGTTTAAAAGCGCGCCCTTCGAGCCAGCTGCGAGGCGCCACGCGGTGTAGCGCGGTCTGAATCGAAACAATGACCACGCCCTGACTGAAGCTCGGTAAGTTGGATAAGGTCGCTATCCGTTCGGAAGTGATGTCCTGATACGGACTGAATCGGTCGTAGGGCAAGGTCTCCCAATCGGGCAGATTCAGACGCGCCAGAGTCGGCGCAAAAAATCCGATCTCATGTTCGAAGCGCGCCGCAGTCGCCGCATCGGCGGCGACCAGCAGCACCGGGCCGCGCCAAGCTGCGGCGGTGGTGGCGATAGCCAGCGCGCGGGCGCCGCCGTAAAGCCGCGACCACTGGACCGTCTTCCCTATTCCTGCCGCGATGCTCGGCTGCAGGGGACTCTGGCGCGCGATAGATTCGGTCATAGTGGGCACTGGGTCGCGCAATTCGCCCTGGTGTTCATGCCTGGCCACGAGCAGCCGCGATTTCGGCATTGATGGCCGCCAATACCGCCAGTGGATCGGGGGCTCGGGTGACCGGGCGGCCAACCACCAGATAGTGGGCACCGGCAGCGATAGCCGCACCTGGCGTGGCGACACGCACCTGATCGTCCAAGCTGCTGGCGGCAGGCCGCACACCGGGTGTGACAAGCTTGAATGCCGCGCCTCGCTGTTTACGCAGCAGGTCAATTTCCAAGGGTGAACACACCACCCCATCAAGTCCTGCATTGGCGCTCAGTAGCGCAAGTCGCGCCACCTGCTGCGCGATAGAGCCGACTACACCAACAGCATGCAAACCGGCTTCATCGGTACTGGTCAGCACAGTCACCGCTATCAGCAATGGGCGGTCGGGCGCCTCGCCCAGTGCGGCGCGCGCAGCGCTCAACATCGCTGCGCCACCGGTAGCGTGTACGTTGATCATCCAGCAACCAAGATCGGCCGCCGCACGACACGCGCCTGCCACGGTGTTGGGGATGTCGTGGAATTTCAGATCGAGGAAGACCGCGAAGCCGCGCGCAACCAGGGCGCGCACGATCTGTGGCCCGACACTGGTAAACAGTTCCTTACCTACCTTGACCCGACACTGCGTCGGATCCAGGCCATCGGCGAACGCGAGAGCGTCTGCTGCATTAGCGAAATCGAGCGCAACGATTATTTGATTTTCTGCTTGCGTCATGGGTGCTGGTCTGAAAAAAAACCGGCGCCAAAGGTCGCCGGCAGGAGTGGGGCGCTATTCGCCCTCGATACCGTGGATAGGTTTGACCGAATTCCAGGATTTGCAGCTCGGACAATGCCAGTGCAGCGAACGACCCTTGAAGCCGCAATTTCCGCACATGTAATTCAGCTTCTGCTCGATGAGTCGGGTGGTGACATCCTTGAGCAAGAACAGGCTCTCATGTGCCTCACCTTGCGCACCGACCAACGAATAAGCGATCAGTCTATCGATGCCACGCACTGTCGGTCGTTGTTTAAGTTCAGTCACGATGCACTGTTTAGCGGCTTCGATGCCGTGCAGCTCACTCAGCATTTGTGCCAACATCAAGTTGGGTGTGACCCCACTATGCAGAGCGCTCAGACGTTCGAGATAGATCACCAGTTCGGGAATTCGATTCAGATTTCTATAACATTCCACCAGCGGCATCACAGCTTCTGAGAGAAATGCGATGTTCTGCGTTTCGATGCGTTGCAGATGACGGATCGCGGCTTCATAGGCGCCGGCAGTCATAGCCAGACGCGCCTGCATCAGACTCGCGCGGACACATTTTTCATCAACCGTGAGAGCCAGGCGCAAACGCGCACTGGCTTCTTCTACATCGCCTTCAGCGAGTAAGGCGTCAGCCTGCTCACACAAAAAATGGGCACGGCGATCGCGAAGATCGGTATTGCCGAGTTTCTCCAGACGCTCGGTATATTCGATCGCTTTACCCCAATCGCGTTCCTGTTGATAAATATCAACCAGGTGGTCGATGGCTTGCCGCTGGTGGGCACCACTTTCCAGCAATTCTTTAAACAGACTCTCGGCACGATCGAGCAGCCCTGAGCGCATGTAATCAAGACCCAATTCGAGCAGTGCGAGAGCACGTTGATCAAATTCGAGACTGGGTCGCGCGACGATGTTCTGGTGAATACGAATGGCACGATCAACTTCACCGCGGCGACGAAACAGATTGCCCAGCGCGAGGTGGGTTTCGACCGTTTCGCTCTCGACCTCGATAGCCTTTATAAAAACTTCGATGGCTTTGTCAGGTCGGTCATTCAGCAGGAAATTTAAGCCACGGATGTAGTCATTGGACAGACCGGCGACCGGCCCATGGCTGCGCGCGCCGCGTGTCGCGCCACCGTCACGGCGCCCGACCAACCAGCCCGACAAAGCAGCCACTGGCAGCAGAGCAACCACCAGGGCATATAGATACTCAGGTGACATCTTTGGCAGAGATAGCGCGCAAGCTGGCGAGTTCGCGGCCGGCAATCAACTGGCGGCGCTTCAGCCGTCGCAGTTCGGTCTTCAGGCGTAATACCGTGCTCGCCATGGCGAGGGCGCCAAGCAGGGCGCCGACCACCAAGGCGCCGACCACAACCAGGGATAATTCAAAAGTCACGGTGCCGGCAAAATAATCGAGCACGATGGTTTGTTTGTTGCGAACGTGAAAAGCGAAGCCGACGAGGGCTACCAGTGCCGCCAGCAGCAAGTACAGGACACGCGCCATGGTGTTCACCCTTGTCGCCGATGGCGGCTGGCATGGAGTCCGAGTTCGGATGGACTATGGCACGCGAGCGACCTGCGGCCATGCGGCCGCCGTGACGGATAAACCGGCTTACGGCTCGTCGTCGTAATCTGACAAATCATTGTCGCCATCGGTGTCCGGGTCGTAGTCCCGTGCAAGTTTGATCTCCGGCGCGGTTTCCGCACCTAGATTGACCCGCTCGCGCAGCTCCTTGCCCGGCTTGAAGTGCGGCACGTATTTGGCCGGAAGTGATACCGGATCGCCAGACTTGGGATTGCGACCAACGCGTGGCGGCCGATAATGCAGCGAAAAGCTGCCAAAACCGCGGATCTCAATACGCTCACCTGTTGCGAGCGTCTGCCCCATATGCTCGAGCATTGACTTGACGGCCAGTTCAACGTCGCGATAACCAAGCTGCGACTGTTTGCGCACTAGAGACTCGATCAATTCGGACTTCGTCATTGTTCTTCTCTACTTGCCTGCGGCCAGAGCGCGCGCCCCATTGGGTGGGGCACGCGCGCGGACTTACTTTTCGAGCTGCTCTTTCAGCAAGTCGCCAAGGGTCGTGCGAGTACCGTCATTGTCGGAACTGTACTCCTGCAGCGCAGCCTGTTCTTCTTCGCTTTCCTTGGCCTTGACCGAGAGGTTAACCACTCGACGCTTGCGATCAACACCGACGATCATCGCTTCAATAGTTTCACCTTCACGCAAAACCTTGCGCGCGTCGTCGACCGGATCAATTGACAGCTCGGAAGCACGAATTGAACCTTCGACGCCTTCCGCCAGCTCCAGCGTGGCGCCCTTGGCGTCAACCGTAATCACCTTGCAGGGCACGCGTACACCCTTGCCGTACTGCGCCAGAAAAGTCGAGAACGGATCCTGAGCAAGCTGCTTCACACCCAGTGAAATGCGCTCGCGTTCAGCGTCGACCGCCAATACCACGGTCTCCAGCTCATCACCCTTTTTGTAGTTGCGTACGACCTCTTCGCCTGGCAGGTCCCAAGACAGGTCGGACAGATGGACGAGGCCATCAATGCCACCATCGAGCCCAATGAAGATACCGAAGTCGGTGATCGATTTGATCTTGCCGACCACGCGTTCACCCTTGTTGTGTGTCGCAGCAAATTCTTCCCAGGGGTTGGCGCGGCACTGCTTCATGCCGAGCGAGATGCGACGACGTTCTTCGTCAATATCCAGCACCATGACTTCGACTTCTTCGCCAAGGTGAACAACCTTGGAGGGGTGAACGTTTTTGTTGGTCCAGTCCATTTCTGAAACGTGCACCAGACCTTCAACACCCTCTTCGATCTCAACGAAACATCCGTAATCGGCAATATTGGACACCTTGCCAAACAGTCGGGAATGCTCCGGGTAACGACGCGCGATGTCGACCCAGGGGTCATCACCCAATTGTTTCAAGCCCAGCGATACACGCTGACGGTCGCGATCGAACTTCAACACCTTCACTTCGATCTCGTCGCCGATGTTGACAACTTCGGACGGATGTTTGACGCGGCGCCATGCCATATCCGTGATGTGCAGCAAGCCGTCGATCCCGCCCAAGTCGATGAACGCGCCGTAATCGGTAAGGTTTTTGACCAGACCCTTGATCGTCGAGCCTTCGTTGAGGCCTTCGAGCAGCGCTTCGCGCTCTGCCGAGTTTTCGCTCTCGACTACCGCGCGGCGCGAGACCACGACGTTGTTGCGACGACGGTCAACCTTGATGACCTTAAATTCGAGCGGCTTGCCTTCGAGGTAGCTGGTATCGCGGACCGGGCGCACATCAACCAGCGAACCGGGCAAAAAGGCGCGGATGGTGCTGATGTCGACGGTGAAACCGCCCTTGACCTTGTCGCTGATGATGCCGATGACGGTTTCGTTGATTTCGCAGGCTTTTTCGAGCTCTTCCCAGGCCTTGGCGCGCTTGGCCTTGTCACGTGACAAACGGGTTTCGCCGTAGCCGTCTTCGACGGCGTCGAGCGCAACGTCGATTTCGTCGCCGACTTTTACGTCGACATCACCGGCATTGTTACGAAACTGCTCGAGCGGAATGACACCTTCGGATTTCAGGCCGGCATTGACGACCACGAAGTCCGAACGGATCTCGACGACGATGCCCTTGACGATCGTGCCGGGGCGCATCTTCTGGGCAACCTGACTTTGTTCGAATAATTCTGCGAAACTTTCCGCCATATCTTTTTATAAACGAAAGCCTGTTACGCCACGGCCGAAGTCGGCTGGGCATACTGCAGACGATTCCGTCTCCTAGCTATTTGAGTTTATCGGACGACCCGTGACCGGGCCTGTCTCTTAGGACGAAGCGCCGCAGGCCAGGCCAGTTTGTTGCACTAAACGTTTCACATGCTCCACTACGGCGGCGATATCGCTATCGGTCGTATCGAGAATGATGGCGTCGGTTGCTGGCTTAAGAGGGGAGATGGAACGCTGTTCGTCGCGACGATCCCGCTCGGCGATGTCCCCTAAAAGCTGCCGGAGGTTAACACCCATTCCTTTTTCATTCAACTGCTTATGACGCCTGCGCGCACGCTCTTCGACACTCGCCGTGAGGTAGATTTTAAGTTCCGCATGGGGAAAGACGACGGTGCCCATGTCGCGTCCATCGGCAACCAGGCCCGGTGCCTGCTGGAACGCCCGTTGGCGTTCAAGCAGGGCCGCACGGACCGGCGCCAACACCGCCACTCGCGAAGCGCTGGCTCCGGCTTGCTCGCTACGGATCACATCGCTCACGTCGTGTCCTTCCAACAGTACGCGTGTGTCATGGGCACTTTCGACAAATTCCACCGGCAGGTTGGCGGCCAGGGCGGCCACCCCGGACTCATCATCGAGTGCCACGCCGCGACTTTCAGCATAATAGGCACACACTCGATAAAGCGCGCCCGAATCAAGCAAATGCCAGCCCAGCCATGACTTGATGCGGCGCGCCAGGGTGCCCTTGCCAGTACCACTGGGGCCATCAATGGTTAGTACGGCTGCCGACCGCGGGTTCAAGCGGAAATGATGCGCAGCCCGGCCGCTGTGGCGGTGGCGATAAAGCTTGGAAAAGAAGTCGCGATGTTCGCTGCGTTATGAATGGTGATTGGCCCGTCAGCGCGCAGGGCCGCCAGGGCAAAAGCCATGGCAATGCGGTGATCGCC
>JAYUQF010000547.1:0-2715 GCA_043756885.1 Pseudomonadota bacterium | reverse complement strand
AGCGAGCATAGCGTCTATCAAACAGCAGGAGCTACCTGCCGAGGGGGAGGTAAGGGTGGCACGCGCTGCGCGCCGCGTGCGAGTTTAGACCCGCGCTTCGCCTTCGCGCAGCAGTCTGCCCAGGTTGTCGTGATAGCGCCGCAGGTGCTGTTCGAAGCGGCCGAAGACAAAGCGCTCATTGGCGCCGGATTTGATCCCGAGCTGGATCTGTTCCGAGATAAACAAATCTTCGGCACTGAACACGCCAGCATCGATCATCTCAAACGTGCGGTCCCAGTGGGCGCGCTCATCGTCGTCGCGGGGATCGTGCGGCGTAAAAAAAGCTGTGTACGAACAGCATCTCATCGGGGGTGATGGGGAACATCGCCATGTGACTGGTGGCGTCGGGATGATAGATCAGCAGGCTGTTGGGGAAGATCGCGTGGGTGAGGGTGCCATGACGGCGCACGTCCCAGGCCTGTGATGGCAGGGTGCGCGCCGCCGGCAGTTTGTCGCGCCCCACCAGGATGCGGGTATGCAGGCCTACGCCTTCGCCAGCGGCTTTCATGTCAAGAAAAAACGGCGCAATGGCGATGCTCGTGACATCAGGATCCGAGTGGGGCGGGCGGTGCATGGCGCGGTGCGGTCTGGGCAGCTTGAGACATGGACTCGGGCTCGTGATGATGGCCAGGCCCAATGATGGCCCAGCCTATTGTAGCGGGTCGGGTGTCGACGACCTTCAGTCGAATATCGGGACGAGACCCGGCAAGAGCGGTGGCGAGCCTATCCCGGGGATCATGCATCGTATAAAACCGTGTTGAGGGGGTGCGGTCGAAAACAACAGGCATTACTTCGTCCTTCATGTTGTCACGATCGAAGTCACACTTTGTGTTTTTGCCACCGCCTCGACGCAGACTTCGACATCAACGGCGGTTCATTCTCACTGGGTGACTTCACCAGTTTTAACGGTCTGGAAGCGGGCAATGGTCGCACCATGTCGGTGGGCTTCAATCCGCTGGTGGCGGGGCTTTTTGAACAGGTGGTGCGAATTAATCTGTTCGGTGAAAACGCGAGTGGCTTCAAGGGCAGCCTGGGTACGTTTGAATTGAGCCTGCGTGCAAACGTGCAGGCCAGTGCGATACCGGTGCCGGGTGCGGTGTGGTTGTTGGGTTCGGCTTTGGTGGGCATGGCCGGGTTGCGGCGGCGCAAGGTGGCTTAATGGGGCGGCGCGAGCCGTTGTGGAGGGACGACTTTAGTGGGGCATTCAACGCCGCGTCGCATCGCTTGGTTTTAGAACAATGTCAGCCTGAAGCGTGACCCCCAACGGCCTATGCGTTCACCAAGCAGGTCGGCGCTCAATGCAATCCGGGACAGCCACCAAAATTCGGCGCGGGTGACGCGAGCACTGAGTGCCTGCGGAAGCTATCGGCAACGGGCTCGGGTACCGCAAAGAATGCAAGCTCAAGGACGCTCGACGCGCCGGTCGGTATGCCGCCTTGCCTGCTTAATGAAATCGGCGTCGAAGGTTTTGAGGCATTCCTGATCCTGGGTCGTCGCAAGATGGAAAGCATCACTGAAGTCGAAACCGGCTTCATGCCATTCAATAATCTGGGCAATCAACCGCGCGTTGCTTACATGCACGTTCGCCAGTCCGAGCACCATACGCAGTGCCTGACAGACGTCCGCAGGCGACAAGTCAAAAGCAGCCCGCAGTACCCATTCGGTTTCTAGCAACACCGAGTCGGATATGAAAATATTTCCGTCGTCGAATAGCTTCCTGCTTGCGTTGTATTGCGTCTTATCATCAGCGGTCAGCAGGCGCACCAACACATTGGTGTCAATTGCGACCACGCCATTTCCCTCGGATATCTTTCACTAGTGCGCGCTTGATATCTGCGTCGGATTTAGCGGATGTTCGGCCGCGTAACATGCCTGCGACTTGTGCAATTTCCGTAGCAGGAAACGGCGCCTTGGGCTTAAGCAGTACGCCGTCGCCGGTATCGATTGCCATGAGTTCGAGGCCGGTCTGCCAATGGTGGGAATCCCGCAACGCCTTGGGGATGATCACTTGCCCTTTGCTGGACAGTTTGGTTGTTTCCATGATTTTATCGTTCCGTAAGACTCGGGTAAGACTATCTTCCTGTCCAATCAGCGTCAATAAAGTGAGCCTGGTAATGCGCGATCCTGGTGTCAGCGCCAGCGAAAATTGAAGCTTCGTTACGGAACCGGAGATTGCTGCGAATCTGGCTCTGACATGCGAAGCCTCGCGCTTCATCCGCAGGCCCTTCGTGAAAAGCGGACGCATTATTCCTATGCAGCGGAGCATGGGTTTTCGCGCCGTGCCAAGAGCTCGGTCTATACACGGCAAGGTCAGGGCTCGACCCAGTACATCGACGTGTGCGAATAAATCCGCACCTACGGATTTGAAGTCGGATTGTTCTTGGCTGCTGGCGCCAACCACTCGATATCGGCAGGCTCACATTCGCAGAACGCTGTGAAATCGCCGCGCGGCACACTCGCGAGTTGCGCCGGATTTTGCACGCCATAGGCAGTACCGGCGCGGGCGATACTCAGTGCTTCGAGAGAGTAAGGCGAAGTAGTGACCGCTGCGTAATCCTTCACTTGCCCGACCAACAAGCCCGCTGCTGCGAGTACGCCTTCCCAGGCACTGGCATTACGCGTGGCGAGACGCACTTCCAGTTCGGCGATCAGTGCACCGCGATTGGTTAGCCGATC
>JAYUQF010000546.1:0-7209 GCA_043756885.1 Pseudomonadota bacterium | reverse complement strand
TGATGGATAAGGACGGTGTGTGTCGCGGCGTATTGGCCTGGGACTTGGCGACCGGCAGCCTGCACCTGTTCCGCGCCCACCAAGTTGTTTTAGCCACCGGTGGATACGGCCGCAGCTATATTTCCTGCACCTCCGCCCATACCTGCACCGGCGACGGTAACGGTATGGTTTTACGCGCAGGTCTACCGCTGCAGGACATGGAGTTCACCCAATTCCACCCCACCGGCATCTACGGCGCTGGCTGCTTGATTACTGAAGGTGTACGTGGCGAAGGTGGCTACCTGACCAATTCCAAAGGCGAGCGCTTCATGGAGCGTTATGCACCCAACGCCCGCGATCTTGCTTCGCGCGACGTGGTCTCACGCTCGATGACCATCGAGATCCTCGAAGGTCGCGGCGTTGGGCCCGCTGCCGATCACATCTATCTGCATCTTGAGCATCTGGGTGCGGATGTTATTAATTCACGACTGCCGGGTATCGCCGAGTCGGCGGAAATCTTCGCCGGGGTCGACGTCACGCGTGAGCCGATTCCGGTACTGCCGACGGTGCACTACAACATGGGCGGCATTCCAACCAACATCCACGGCGAAGTGGTGGTAATCAAGGACGGTAATCCTGATTCTGTGGTGCCGGGCCTTATGTCTATCGGCGAAGCGGCCTGCGTTTCCGTGCATGGTGCCAACCGCCTCGGCTCAAACTCGCTGCTCGACCTCGTGGTATTTGGCCGCGCCGCCGCCAAGCGCTGCGCCGTGACGGTCAAGCCTGGCATGAACCACGCGCCGCTGGGCAAAGACGCTACCGAGGGTTTGCTCTCTCATTTTGATGCCCTGCGCCACGCCAACGGCAGCGAACCAACCGCCAAATTGCGAGTCGAGATGCAACGCATCATGCAGAACTACGCAGCGGTATTTCGTACCGGGGACGTGCTGCGGGAGGGCATCATCAAGCTGCAGGAAGTTTATGCTGGCTTCAAACACGTCAAGGTTAGTGATCGATCCATGAAGTGGAACACCGATCTGGTCGAGACCCTCGAACTTGAAAATCTGCTGGGCAGTGCCATGGTCTCAATCGCGGCCGCCGCTAATCGCACCGAGAGCCGTGGTGCCCATGCGCGTGATGACTTCCCCGATCGCGATGACGTGAACTGGCAGAAGCACACGCTGACTTGGCTGGCTGATAGCGGCGAAGTCGCTTTTGATTACCGCCCGGTGCATATGTACACGCTGACCGACGAAGTCGACGTGGTGCCACCGAAAAAACGTACTTACTGAGCACGGAACCCGTCATGGCGCAATTTAAACTACCGGCCAATTCCCGCATCACCCAGGGTAAGACCTACGGTAATGTCAGCGGTGCAGAACGCGCAAAAACCTTTCAGGTTTATCGCTGGGACCCCGATAGCGGCGAAAACCCACGCACCGATACGTATCTTATCGACCTCGACAAATGCGGGCCGATGGTGCTCGATGCAATCCTCTACATTAAAAACGAAATCGACCCGACGCTGACCCTGCGTCGCTCCTGTCGCGAAGGTATCTGCGGCTCGTGTGCCATGAATATCGACGGCATCAATACGCTGGCTTGTACCAAGGCCACCAGTTCAGTCAATGGCACGGTCAAGATTTATCCGCTGCCGCATCTGCCGGTGTTGAAAGATCTGGTACCCGACCTCACTCATTTTTATGCGCAGTACGCTTCGATCAAACCCTGGCTGCAAACCAAATCGCCGGCACCACCCGATAAAGAGCGGCTGCAATCGGTGGAAGACCGCGAGAAGATCGACGGGCTATACGAATGCATCCTGTGTGCCTGCTGCTCAACCAGCTGTCCGAGTTACTGGTGGAATGGCGATCGTTACCTGGGCCCGGCCGTGCTCCTGCAGGCCTATCGCTGGCTGGTCGATAGCCGCGACGAAGCAACTGGCGAGCGCCTCGACGAACTCGAAGATCCATTCCGCCTGTATCGTTGCCACACCATCATGAACTGCACGAATACTTGCCCCAAGGGTCTCAACCCCGCCAAGGCTATCGCAGAGATCAAGAAGATGATGGTGGCGCGTACCGTGTAGCTGCGTAGTTGCCGTGAGCGACGCCAAACTCAATCAGCTGCGCTGGCGATGCCGGCGCGGCATGCGCGAGCTGGATATGCTGCTGTGCGGCCATCTCGACCGCCACGCTGCCACCCTCATCGGTGCACCGCTCGAACTCTTCGAGCGCCTGTTGGCCTGCAACGATATGGATCTTTACGCATGGTTTACAGGCCGCGAGCACGCTGCTGATCTTGAACTCGCGCAGCTGATCGCGGCCATTGTCAAAGAAGCGCCGCCCGCGCGTGGCAGTGCGCCACGGTTATGAGCAGCGTGTTCGACGACCCTGCACGCCTGGACCACCCCCCGTATCAATCGCGGCGCTTGGCCCTGGCTATCATCCGTATCTCCGGCGCTGATGCTACCGATTTCCTGCAAGGACAATTGTGCGGCGATGTGCGCGCACTCAAGTCCGGTCACACGCTGTTGACCGCGTGGTGTAATCCCAAGGGCCGGGTGTTGTTCCTGTTGCGTTTATTGCGCGACTCGACCGGTGGTTTTTATGCCTTACTGCCGAGTGCTCAGGCCAACAACTTTAACAAACGCCTGCGCATGTTCGTGCTGCGCGCCAAGGTGCAGATCGAAGACTGCTCGCAAGACTACTGTGTAACGGTGACCGATGGTGCGGTAACGATAAGTGATGCTGATCTGATACGGGGCATCGATGGCGAACGGCACTGGTTGCTGGTGCAGCCGACGAGCATGGCCGCTGCCCTCTCCCACGCACCCCCCATGCTCGATGACAACAATGCCATGTTGTCTGACATTCGTCGCGGCGAACCCCTGCTGGACGGCGCTCTCGCGGAACAGTTCTTGCCCCAGGAATTAAATCTCGATCTGCTCGGCGGGGTGAGTTTTAACAAAGGTTGTTATGCGGGCCAGGAAATTGTCGCGCGGGTTAAGTTCCGCGGCAGCGTTAAACGTCGCGCCCAGCGCTACAGCGTCGCTGCAGCAACGGCACCAGCGGCCGGCAGCCGCGTTGTCGGCCCCGATGAGGCTGCCCATGGCACCGTACTGTGCAGCGCGCACAGCGCAGCCGGTCTATGGGAAATACTCGCCGTAGTTGATCTCGACGTTGGTGAAATACATCTGCCCGGAGAGCATCGCGCGGGCCTCACCTGTTTACCTTTGCCCTACAGCACGACGGGTGCCTGACATCGATCATGGTCGTGTCCTGCAGGCGCGGGACTATGCGCCTGCGCCGTGGCTACCGGGCCCGCATCTGCCGACACTATGGGCAGCGCTGTGCCGAATTGTCCCAGCGCCGCCCCTCGAGCCGGAGCGCTTCGAGCTGAGCGATGGCGATTTTCTCGATCTCGCCTGGATGCCCGACAATCGCGGCCCCACCGTACTCGTGTTGCATGGCCTCGAAGGCAGCTATCGTTCACTCTATGTGCGCGCCATGCTCGCCGCCCTGGCAGCCGCTGGCTATCGCGGGCTTTTGATGCATTTCCGCGGTTGCAGCGGCACACCCAATCGCCTGCCGCGCAGCTACCATTCGGGCGACACCACTGATGCAGCGGCGGTTGTAGACCTCATTAGCCGGCGTCATGGTCGCCCGCCGTTTGCCATCGTCGGCTATTCGATAGGTGGCAATGTGCTGTTGAAATGGTTGGGCGAAACGGGCCGTGCCTGTCCGCTCACCACCGCCGTGGCAGTGTCGGTACCTTTTGATCTCGCCGCTTGTGCTGACCGCCTCGCGCAAGGTGCCTCGCGTGTGTATCAGTGGCATCTGGTGCGCAGTATGCAGGCCCGCTTCACGGCCAAGTTTGGCGCCCGCGACAATCCGCTCGGCATCACCGACATCACTACGCTTGATAGCTTCTGGCGCTTCGACGCTGCGGTCACTGCGCCGCTGCATGGCTTTCGAGACGTACACGATTATTACGCCCGTGCGAGCTGCCGCCAGTACCTGCGCGGTGTGTGTGTCAACACCCTGATCCTGCATGCCGAAGACGACCCTTTTGTACCACCCAGTGCGATTCCCCACGCCGGGGAACTGGCGCCCGCAGTGACCCTCGAACTGGCAGCGCGCGGTGGCCATGTCGGTTTTGTGACCGGCTTGGTGCCGGGTCGTGCTTGTTATTGGTTGGAAGCGCGCATCATCGCGCACCTCGATGCTGTCCGCGCTCGCTGCGGATTAAACGAACCGGGCTAGAATGCTCGAGCTCAGAATTCAGGGGGAGTCCGTGTCGAATCTTAATCCGCGCCTGTTGTTCGCACTGACCGCAGCAGGCTGCGCCGGCTTGCTGGGTTTCGGTTATTACCTGCAGTTTGTTGAGCGCATCGAACCGTGTCCGATGTGTATCTTCCAACGCCTTTGTTATATGGCCATCGTAGTCGTGACACTACTGGGCGCCTTGCACGGGCCGCACAAGGGCGGGGTTTACGTCTACGCTGTTTTGACCAGCCTGGCAGCGTTGGTTGGCGCCGGTATCGCCGCGCGCCAGACCTGGTTGCAGCATATTCCTGCCGATCAAGTGCCGGCCTGTGGCCCTGGTCTTGAATTCATGCTTGAACAGTTTCCGCTTGCCGAGGTCATCAAGCAGGCGTTGCGCGGTACCGGTGAATGTGCGGCTGTCGACTGGACATTTTTTTCGTTATCCATCGCCGAATGGTCGTTGGTCTGTTTCAGCGCCATACTGCTTGTCTACCTCTTTTTCATGACCGCACGTGTGCGGGCTAGCGCGCGGATGTTCTGACCAACCATCGCTGGGTGTTTACGCACCGCTCAAGAGCTGCGCATCAACTACCGCCAGCGCGCTCATGTTCTGTACGCGTCGCACGGTCGCCGACGGCGTAAGAATATGCGCGGCGTATCGGCAACCGAGCAGAATCGGGCCCACCGATACACCCTCCCCCATCACCGTCAACAGATTAAGCGCGATATTGGCCGCATCCATACTCGGCATCATCAGCAGATTGGCCTGACCTACCAGCGGTGAATCCGCCAAGGCCCGGTTGCGAATATTGGGTAGCAGCGCAGCATCAGCCTGCATCTCGCCATCAACCTCCAGCTCCGGCGCGCGTGCGTGAATCAAAGCCAGGGCCTCACGCATACGTAGCGCACTCGCGGTGTCGCGTGTACCAAAATTGGAATGGGACAACAGCGCAACTTTGGGTGTCAGACCAAAACGTCGCACCTGATCGGCCGCGAGCAGTGTGCTTTGCGCTATTTGCTCCGCGTTCGGATCGGCATGCACGTAGGTGTCGCATAAAAACAGCGTCCCCTTGCGTAATACCAGGACATTCATAGCCGCCATGTCGCGCGCCCCGGCGCGGGTACCGAGCAGGTCACGTACATGTCGCAGATGTTCGTGATATTCACCAACCAGCCCGCATAACATCGCATCGGCCGCCCCCTTGCGCACCAACAGCGCCGCGATGACGGTGGTGTTTGAGCGCAATACGTCGCGTGCGTCCTGCAAAGTCACGCCGTTGCGCTTCATCACACCATGGTAATCCTCGACATATTCCCGGTAGCGCTCATCGGACTCCGGATTGACTACCTCGAAATCGCGCTCGGCGAGCAAGCGTAGACCGAGATCGACGATGCGTTTGTTGATCACATGAGGTCGGCCAACCAGCACTGGTCGCGCGATGCCGTCATCCACCACCGATTGCACTGCCCGCAGCACGGTGCCCGATTCGCCATCGGCATAGGCGATACGCTTACGATCCTGGCGCGCTCGTTCAAACAGCGGCTTCATCAGCAACACCGACTGGAACACGAACTTGCTTAATTGATCGCGATAATCCTTGAGACTGGCCAGCGGGCGTGTCGCAACACCGCTGCGCATCGCTGCCTCCGCCACTGCGGGAGCCAATTCAGTAATCAGTCGGGGATCAAAAGGTTTGGGGATCAGATAGTCGGGCCCAAAACTCATGGCCTCACCACCATAAGCGGCCAGCACCACTTCCGACGCCTCCTGGCGAGTGAGTCTGGCCAGCGCCTGCACGCAGGCGAGTTTCATTTCTTCAGTGATGGTGGTGGCGCCAACATCGAGTGCACCGCGGAACAAGTAAGGAAAGCACAAGACGTTATTAACCTGGTTCGGATAATCAGAACGCCCCGTGGCGATCAAAGCATCGGGCCGTGCGGCACGGGCCTCTTCAGGCATGATCTCCGGGGTTGGATTGGCCAAGGCGAGGATCAGCGGCTGCGGCGCCATGGTCTTCACCATCTCGCCATTTAGTACACCAGGCCCCGACAGCCCCAGAAATATATCTGCGCCGACCATTGCATCGGCGAGGGTGCGATGGGCGGTTTTGCGCGCGAAGAATGCTTTGTGTTCGTCCATCTGATCTTCGCGCCCCTCGTAAATTACCCCAGCGCGGTCGGTCACCAGGATATTTTCGCGCGGCAAGCCCAGGGAATAGAGCAGACGCAGGCAGGCGATCGCCGCCGCCCCAGCCCCGGAGGCCACCAGTTTGACCTCTGCAATGCTTTTGCCCACCACTTCCAGTGCGTTAATGATGGCTGCTGCCGAGATGATCGCTGTACCGTGCTGATCATCATGGAAGACCGGGATCTTCACGCGGTCTTTTAACTTCTGTTCGACAAAAAAGCATTCCGGGGCCTTGATGTCTTCGAGATTGATGCCGCCAAACGTGGGTTCCAGACTCGCGATGATGTCGACCAGCTTATCCGGATCGGTTTCGTTGATTTCTATGTCGAAGACATCGATGCCGGCAAACTTCTTGAACAACACTGCCTTGCCTTCCATCACCGGTTTGGCCGCCAGTGGGCCGATAGCGCCCAGGCCCAGCACCGCCGTGCCATTGGTGATAACTGCGACCAGATTGCCACGCGCGGTGTAGAGAGAAGCGCTGTTGGGATCAGCAACGATAGCTTCGCAGGGCGCGGCTACTCCAGGTGAATAAGCAAGCGCGAGATCATCCTGGTTAGCGAGCGGCTTGGTTGCCGAGATTTCGATTTTGCCGGGGCGTGGATTGACGTGGTACTCAAGGGCGCGTGCGTAGAGGTCGTCGTCTTTGCGTGTAGTCACAATGCTTCGCTCCGCTGGTGTTAAGGACCCTGGTCAAAATCATCTCTACATTCGGGTGTCCGTGAGCGGCCGCAGCGGCGTTGCATTTCTTGGCAATAGCACGCTATTGCCGGC
>JAYUQF010000545.1:0-2718 GCA_043756885.1 Pseudomonadota bacterium | reverse complement strand
AACATCGACCTGCACATCATCCCGGCGCAGGGTGACATCCCGACCCTGCTTGCCAATGAACTCGCTGCCGGCCAGCACACCAGCCATTTTGATCTGCTATGGATCAATGGCGAGACTTTTTACAAGTTGCGACAACTCGCCGCCCTCTACGGGCCCTTTACCGATGTATTGCCTAATAACGCCTATGTTGACTGGCGCAACCCGCGTATCGCCAAGGATTTTCAACAAAGTGTTGATGGCTTTGAAGCGCCGTGGGGCACGGTACAGCTGCTGCTGATCGTCGATGGCGCACGGCTAGCCCAGCCGCCGCAGGATGCACAAGCACTGGCGCAGTGGATCCTCGCCCATCCCGGCCGTTTCACCTTCGATAGTGCTTTCACGGGTTTGAGTTTTATGAAGTCGCTGATGATCGGACTCGCCGCCGATCGTAATGCGCTGGCCGGGCCGTTTGATGAAACACGGTATCTGCACGCGCGTGATCAATTGTTTGCCTGGTTGCGTCGCGTGCGGCCGGCGTTATGGCGCCAGGGCAAAACCTTCCCGCGTGAAGTGGCACAACTGCATCAGTTGTTCGCCAGCGGCGAGGTTGATTTCACCATGAGCATGAACGATGGCGAGGTCGACAATAAAATAACCACGGGCTTGTTTCCCGCCAGTGCAAAAGCCTATGCATTAAGCAGCGGCACCATCGCCAACAGCCACTATCTGGGTATCAGCGCGCGCGCCCCGCATAAAGCTGCGGCGATGGTTGTCATCAACGAGTTGCAGTCACCCCAGGCCCAATACGAAAAACAACAGCCGGCGGTATGGGGTGATGGCACGGTGCTCGATATCGCGCGCTTGCCGCCGCCCTGGCCGGCGCGCTTTGCCGCCATCGCGGCGCGTGGCCACGCACCCACACGCGCTGAACTGACAAGCCGCGCACTGGCCGAACCGAGCGCCGAGGTGATGATCAGACTCGAACGGGATTTTCGTGCACAGTTTCTCAACGAATAGAGCCACACCAGGACGCGCCTGGCTAGCCTTGTTAACGCTCGCCTGCGGCGGCAGCGTCGCGCTGGCCTTGGGTTTGGCGCTCGCCCACAGTGTCGGTGCGCTGAGTTGGCCGCCCACCACCACGCTCGACTACAGCGGCTGGCGCGCACTATTGGCAGGCCGACGTTTCTGGCAAGCATTGCTCTACAGCGTGGCTTTGACCAGTGTGACCTTGCTGATGGCGCTAAGCGTGGCGCTGGTTATCTACGCTGGCTTGGGCTCGCGCTTGCGCCGGGGTTTGTTGGGGCGCGCTTTGTTTCTGCCGCTCGCGGTGCCCACAGTCGTCGCGGCGCTGATGGCCTACAGCCTGCTCGGCGACAGTGGCTGGTTGTCACGCCTGGCTTATTGGCTGGGCTGGTTGCGCACACCGGCCGAGTTTCCGACGCTCATTTTTGACCCGCTGGGTCGCGGCATCGTGTTAACCCACCTGGCGATGGTCACGCCACTGTTTGTGCTGCTGTTCGAGCGTGTTGCCGAACATGCTCAATTGCCGTTGTTGATGCAGCAAGCCACCGCCCTGGGCGCGAGCCGCTGGTTAGCATGGCGGCGGGTTGGCGTGCCACTGTTGCTCATGCAAACCCGCGCCGTGATTGCGGTCTACACCTTGGTCCTGCTCGGTGCTTACGAATTACCGCTGCTGATCGGTGCGGCCCAGCCGAACATGGTCTCGGTCACCATTGCTCGGGCCATCGACGGTTACGATCTGGCCCAGCGTCCGCTGGGTTACGCCATGGCAAGTTTTTATCTCATGCTGGTGGTGTGCGCCTGGGCGCTGTGGTCTTGGCGGGCAAGCCAGCGTGGCGTGCCACTCTGATGCGCCGCTTTGCCACCAAGCTGCTGGCGCCGGCGCTGACCTTGTGCATCAGCGCGCCGTTCATTTTGTTATTGCTGCTTTCATTCAGCCGTAGCTGGTCTTATCCGGCACTATGGCCACAGGTGTGGCAGAGCGATCAATGGCAGGTGTTTGGCGAGGACTGGCCCAGCCTGCTGGCGATAACACTGCGGTCATTATCGTTAGCCACCGGCGTCGCCGTGCTGGCCACCAGCGCCGGCTTTTTGACCGCTCGCGCGATTACCCTGCATCACCATGCACGTCGCTGGCTGGCACTCGCGCTGCTGCCTTTTGCTGTGCCACCGGTGGTTTATGCCCTGTGTCTGGGCCAGGGTTTTGCGGCGCTCGGTCTCAGCGGCCACTATGCGGGTGTGGTGCTCGCACAATGGCCCTTCGCTTATGCGTATGCCGTGCTGCTCAGCCATGGGTATTGGACGCAACACACACTCGCGCTGGACGAACTAGCCCACAGTCTTGGCGCCCGGCCAAGCCAGATCTGGTGGCGGGTACACCGGCCGCTTGCACGCGGTGTGCTGGGTGTCTGCCTGTTCCAGACGGCCCTTATGTCGTGGTTTGATTTTGCACTGGTGCGTGTGATCGGCGCGGGCCGCGTGGAGACACTGACCTTGCGCGTTTTTGACTATCTTGGTGCCGGCGATCTGCGCCAGGCGGCAGCAGCGTCCTTGCTGCTGATCACACCACCGGCACTGGCGCTGGTGATCAATCCACATGTGCTGCTGCCAGCGCCGTTGTGGCGAGCGCCAACATGACGGTGTCATCGAGTAGCGCGTGGCTGCAGGTGCGTGGTTTGCGCAAAGCCTACGGTGATACCGCCGTGTTTGCAGACCTCG
>JAYUQF010000544.1:0-2723 GCA_043756885.1 Pseudomonadota bacterium | reverse complement strand
CGCCTTCGCGGGCATCGGCCGAACTGATCACCGGCCCGGTAATGGCTTGCTGGCGGGCAAACATCTCGTCCAAAGGCCAATCGCGCTGTTCAACAATCACACGTTTACTGGCCGCGACCGATAAAGGCGCATTGGCAATGATGCGCGCCGCCAAGCGCTTTGCTTCGGCCAGTGCACCACCGGGCTCAGTGAGGATATTCACCAGGCCAAAACCCGCTGCGCGCTCGGCGTCGATCATGTCGCCGGTCAGGGCCAACTCCATGGCGATACGCGGCGGGATCAGGCGTGGCAAACGCAGTAGGCCACCGGCACCGGCGGCCAGGCCGCGTTTTACTTCGGGAATACCAAACTGCGCGTTGCGCGCCGCCACGGTCAGGTCACAAGCCAACATCGCTTCGCAACCGCCGGCCAAGGCATAACCCTCGACCGCTGCAATCAGCGGCTTGCGCGGTGGTGTAAAAGCGATGCCCATCAGACCGCGACCTTCGATGCGGATCTGTTCGCCGCGCAGGAAGGCTTTCAGATCCATACCGGAACAAAAAGTGCCACCAGCACCTGTCAGGATCCCAACTCGCAGGTCATCGCGGGCATCGAGGGCGTCAACTGCTGCGCACACGCCGACAGAGACCGCACGATTGATGGCGTTGCGCGCTTGCGGCCGATTGATGGTGATGATGACCAGCCCATCCTCAAAATCAACCAGAACCTCCGGCAGGGTGTGGTTTTGGCTCACAGCATGGCTTCCGCCACCACGCGCAGTTCGGCAGCACTGTTGGCGGAAATGATCATGGTGCCAATCTCGCCGCGATCGCCGGCAGCTTTCCAGCGCGTGAGTTGTTCACGAATATGCTCGGGCGGGCCCACCAGGCAGCATTCATCGATATAACTGTCGGGCACCGCTGCGGCCGCTTCTTCCTTGCGGCCGGAGAGATAAAGATCCTGGATAGTGGCCGCGTCGTCGGCGTAACCAAGACGGCGGGTGTAGTCGTTATAAAAATTCTTTTCCCGCGCGCCCATGCCGCCAATGTAGAGCGCAAAATTATCCTTGAGCCGATTACGGCAAGCCTGCAGATCGGGGCCCATCGCCATCCGCACGAACGGCGCGAAGTCGAAGGTTTTGAGACTCTTGCCACCGCCTGCTTTGGCAAAGCCCGACGCGAGTGCCTCGCTGAACATTTCCGGGCGGTCGGGATTAACCCAGATCATGAAACAACCGTCGGCGATTTCCGCGGCGGTGGTGACGCCCTTTTCCGTCGCCACCCCCATATAAATGGGCAACTTGGGATTGCCGTGCAGAATGCTCTTCAGCGGCTTGCCCAGGCCCATGCTGCCCGGCCCGCGGTAGGGGATCTGGTAATGCTCGCCCTCGTGAGTGAGCGGCTCCTTGCGCTCCAGGATCTTGCGGATGATGGAAATATATTCCCGCGTACGCAGCAGCGGTTTGCCATAGGGCTGCCCATACCAGCCTTCAATCACCTGCGGGCCCGATGGGCCGATGCCGAGCAAAAAACGGCCGCCGGACAACTGATCCAAAGTCATGGCCGTCATCGCCGTCATGGCGGGTGTGCGCGCCGACATCTGCATGACGGCCGTGCCGGCTTTGATCCGTTTGGTCAACGCCAGGATCCAGGCGATAGGCGTGACGGCGTCCGAGCCCCAGGCTTCAGCGCTCCAGACCGAATCGTAGCCGAGGCTTTCAGCTTCGAAGATCAAATCGAGCGGCATTTTAATTTGCGCACCGGAGTAACCAAATACCATACCGAGTTTCATGGGGTCTGACCTATTGTTGATGGATGGAAACGCCGCGCGCGCACGGCGACTGAATGCCTGATGGCCGCTTAGCGTATGTCTTTGAGGATCTCGCCGAAGTGTTCAATCACTTCCAGACATTCGCTGCGCGAGGGATAGTGCTGGCCGGGGTTGACTGGATTACGGGTACGGATACACAGCCAATCGGGATTGACCTTGTCCTTCATCTCGCCCATGCGATCGACCCACTGCTGTTTGTTGCCGAGGCACAAAAACATGTTCTCGACTTGGTCGAGCATGTCGGTTGCTTGCGTGTCGGGCGACAGGCCCTTCTCAGCGTAGAAGCTCCACTCCCGCACCCAGCGATGGCCATGCTTGGCGCGCACATTTTTGTCGTTACTCAACCAGCCTTCAAAGCCGATGGTGATCTGAAAATCCTTTTTACCGCGTGCCGCTGCACGCTCGCGCATGTCCTGCACCGCCGGTGCCAGTTCTTTGATGGCCGGTGGGAACCATAAACACCAACCCTCGTAGTCCAGCGCGCGCTGCATGGCCTTGGGCGCAAACGCACCGATCCAGATGGGTGGGCGTGGTTTCTGGTAGGGATGGGGCGTCAGGCGCACACCTTCATATTGAAAGTATTTGCCCTGGTAGTTGAATTCTTCCTGGGTCCAGGCGCCGACGATGCACTCCATCACCTCTTCGAAGCGCGCACCGCGCCCCGCAAAAGGCACCCCGAAACAACGAAAATAATCCTGGTGGTAACCCACACCGGCACCAAACACCAGGCGACCACGACTGAGGTTGTCGATGGCCGACAGGGTTTCGGCCAAATGAATGGGATGGTGAAAGGTCGGCTGAATCACCGTGGAGGCGATTTGCACGTGTTTGGTCTGGGCCGCCAGCACCATCATTAAGGACGTCGCGTTTGGCCACCAGGTTTCGGGGCGCTGGTGACGCTCCGGCACCCACAG
>JAYUQF010000543.1:0-2728 GCA_043756885.1 Pseudomonadota bacterium | reverse complement strand
TTAGGGGAACTCAACCGGACGGGGCCACCTTGTAGCCCGATGGGGGATCGGGCAACGCCTGCCTTGGGAGGGGTCGGCAGGCTCGTTCTGGCGAACGTCCAGTTGGGACTGACTGGCTGTGGATTAGTTCCGCGTCTGCTTGATGTTGTTCGACTTAAGCGACGCGCGTTCGACCGGAGGCCGGCCCGGGCACCACGGGGTAGGCGTCACTGCCAACATTCTCTGGGGCAGTCCGTACTTGCCCGGGTACGCGCAGCTGGCAGGCGCTTAGGCGCCGCCGTATCTGCGACGAAACTTGTCGATGCGACCCGCGGTGTCGACAACCTTCTGCTGGCCCGTGTAAAACGGGTGGCAGGAAGAACAGACGTCCAATTGCAGCTGCTCATTGCGCAGCGTGGAGCGCGTCTGGAAGCTGTTGCCGCAGCTGCACTTGACGGTAATCTCGTGGTATTTGGGATGGATATCCGATTTCATGGACGCTGCTCGATGGCTCGCAAATGGGGGCGAATTTTAGGCCCCGCCCCGTCTCAATGCAAGGCGCGGTGTTTACTACCGATTAATGCGAGGTACAAAGGGCAATACGGTGGCTTGCTGAGCGGGCCGCTGCCGAATGGGTTTTACGCCGCAAAGTTGTTCAAGGTTATCAACCAGCCCGTTGTCGCCCAACACCGTGTCCCACATCAAACTGGAAATTCTCAAACACGACGACATTGGATTGTCGGAGAGATCACGTTCACGGTCGATCTGCCACTGCAAGCCTTCCAAGCGCTGGCGCTGAGCGGGTGGCGCAGACTCAATCAAGCTTTGCAGTACCTGGCGTCGCGCCGATTCGAAGGCAAGCGGATCACGCTGCGCTAGGTTCGCCCATTCATCAAACCGAAACTCATCGTCATTGTTTTTGTAGCTCATGGCCCAATCCTAGCGAGCCGGCGGCAACATCGACGCGAATCAGTCCACACAATGGCCGAAGCTTGAGTTAAGCATTGTGTCGTTCAGGGGTTGAGGTGGGCCACCACCGGCGCGTGGTCCGAGGGTTTTTCCCAGCGCCGCGGCCCGACGTCGACCGCACACCCCGCGCAGCGTTCGGTGAGCCCCGGGCTGGCCAGGATGAGATCGATGCGTAAACCCTCGTTACGACGAAAACCTCCGCTGCGATAATCCCACCAGGAAAACACCTGGGGCAATTGTTCGAAGCGCCGAAAAACGTCGCACATTCCGAGGTCCACCAGGCGTTGCAGGCGCGCTCGTTCGTCGTCGCTGCATAAAATCTTGCCTTCCCAGGCCACCGGGTCGTGCACATCGCGGTCGTCGGGTGCGATGTTGAAATCACCCACCACCACAAGCGGCTCACCACTTGCGAGCAGGTTCGCGACCCAGTCACCAAGCGCGTCCAGCCACGCGAGTTTGTAGCTGAACTTCTCTGAGCCGACGGCCGAGCCATTGGGCACATAAAGATTGAGCAAGGTGATGTTTGCAATTTTGGCGGCCAGTACTCGCCGCTGTGGGTCATCGAAGCCCGGTAGTTCGGTCGCGAGCAGACTCGCCGGTTGTTTCGACAACAAGGCCATGCCGTTATAGGACTTCTGGCCGCTGAACAAAACGTGGTAGCCAAGGGCAGCAAGTTCGGCGTGCGGGAAATCCGCATCCTGGACCTTGGTTTCTTGAATACCCACCACGTCGGGTGAGGTTTGTTTGAGCCAGGTCGTCAGATGTTCGATGCGTGCACGGATCGAATTGACGTTCCAGGTCGCGATGCTGATCACAGGCGAAAACCGCCATGACGCCGACGATTGAGCAAATCGGCCACATAAACACCACCACCAAACGCCAGGGCGGCCAGCACCAGGGCGATAAACATGAAGAGTGTTGTGTACTCGCGTAATACCACCGGCAAGAGTGCCGCAGCGTCGTCGAGCGACGTTCGCGCGGCGTATTCGCCAAGTTTGTGCTGGGCATCTTCGAGATCGTGTTCCAGCTCGTCACGCGAGCGCTCCAATTCCACTAAACGCGCGTCCGGTGGCACTGTTGTGCTTTTGACCTGCGCGCGCAGGCTCGAAGCTTCTGTCTGCAAGGTTTCCGCGCGCAATTTTTCGTCAGACAACTTGCCCTTGAGCTCAGTATTCTCCTTGGTCAGGGTGTCGATTTCGGCGCTCGCCAACGCGACCATCGGGCTGGCAGCGATGGGCGTGCCACCACGCGCCGCCTGCTCAAGTTGTTTGAGTCTGTTTTCCAGGACACCCTTGGTTTTTTCCAGTTCGACTACGCGCTGTCGCGCTGGCAGCTCGGCGCTGAGATAAGCGGCATCGACCCAACCCGCGGCACCACCCGCTTCGCGAACGTTGGCTGCATCCCCTTCGCGTTTGAGTACCTCGAGCTGGGTGCCGGTGGGCACGACCTTGACGATCGCGCTATCGCTAGCCTTGGACTCATGGATGCCGACCAGCAGTTTGTCGATCACAAATGCAGATTCGGCCTGGGCCTGCGCGCCACAAGCGAGCAACAGCACGGCGGGAAATAGAGTGGCAAACGAGCGCATTGTTCTGATTATCTGGCCCGCTTAAGTGATGAGTCCGGCCTGCCGCAGCAGCGCCGCGACCTGTGGGTCGCGGCCGCGAAAGCGACGAAACAACACCAAGGCATCTTCGGCCCCGCCGTTGGCAAGAATACTGTCGCGAAAGGCGTGACCGGTTGTGCTATTAAAAATGCCTTCGGCAGTGAATCGTTCGAA
>JAYUQF010000542.1:0-2731 GCA_043756885.1 Pseudomonadota bacterium | reverse complement strand
TGATGCGCTAGCCTGCGCACACCTGCGCATGCCAAGCTGCGCTGCGCGGGCACGGCCGTAAAATTCTGAACTCATGTGCTAACCGCGCGAGCAACACGAGCACTCGCCCTCGCGTTAAACTCTGCGTTGCCTGCCGGCGCGATTGCCGCCCGCCGATGCTCACGTTACTCTGCCCGCCCCGTCTTCCTTGCTAGCGAGAATGGTTGCAACTTCCCCCATGCGCTGGCTGGTGTTGTTTGGGGTGTGGATCATCTACTTCACGTTCGGTCTGGTTGTCACCAGTCTGGCGCCGCTGGTCAAATTGATCGAACACGATCTGGCCATGAGCCACGCCCAGATGGGCACGGTGATGGGTGCCTGGCAACTGGTCTACATCCTCGCGGCGCTACCCTGCGGCATACTCCTCGACAGGCTCGGTTCACGCTGGGCGTTGTTGCTCGGTGGCTTGTGCGTAGCGGCTTCGGCTTATGGTCGTGGTCAAGCGGATTCGTTTTATGGGCTGTTAGCAGCGGTCATGCTGTTTGGGATCGGCGGGCCGATCATTTCGGCCGGCGCGCCCAAGGTCATCGCCCGCTGGTTCCAGGGCCAAAGCCGCGGCTTCGCCATGGGTATCTATGTCACCGGACCAGCGGTTGGTGGGGTGGTATCACTGACCTTCACCCACGGTTGGTTGCTGCCATTGTTCGATCAGAACTGGCGCCATATCCTGACCCTGTGGGCGGTACTCGCGGCCCTCTCCGGCGTGTTGTGGTGGGGGCTGGCTTCTTTGTCTGGCATCCGTGAGATCACCGATGAACGACAGGATTCGAGCCACACACCCCACAGCCAAGTATTGCTCGGTTTGTTCGCGCAGCCGGCGGTGCGCCTGTTGCTCTGTATGGCGGTGGGGGTATTTTTGATCGGTCATGCGCTCAATGGATGGCTACCAGAAATGCTGGTGCACGGTGGCATGTCGGCGGTGGAGGCCGGTTATTGGTCCGCCATTCCTACCATCATCGGCATCATCGGTTCACTTTCTATTCCACGCCTGGCCATTCCGGCGCGACGATTTACCATTCTCTTCGCGCTGTGTAGTGCTTTGCTGATCGCAAGTGTGTTGTTGCAATTCACCTCACCAGCGCTGTTGCTGCCCGGGCTCATTCTGCAGGGTATCGCGCGCTCAACGGTGACCACGGTGCTGGTGTTGATACTGGTTGAGTTGCCGGACATCGGCATGCGCAACGCAGGTATCGCCACCGGACTGTTTTTTGGCGCCGGTGAGATCGGCGGCATGCTCGGGCCCTTGATCCTCGGTGTGTTATATGACGCCACCCACGGCTTTGAGCTTGGTTTGATGCTGTTCACCGTCATTGCGCTGGGTTTGCTGGCCAGCGTACGGCGCTTGCGCGCGCTAACATGAGGGCTGTTTTGGTGCGCGGGGGCGCCGCTTGTCATGAACTTCCTTGATCTATCACCCTGCGAATTGCAGTTCGCCGTCGAGCAGCTATTGGCGCGTTACGTGCACTGTATAGATGACGATCGCCTCGAAGCCTGGCCGGATTTTTTTGCCACACCCTGTGAGTACCGCATCGTGGCGCGCGAAAACGCTGAACGCGGTTTGCCACTCGCAACGTTTTCTTGCGACAGCCGCGGCATGCTGCTCGACCGCGTCGTCTCGCTGCGCCATGCCAATATCTATGAGCCGCATCGTTATCGGCACCTGGTCAGCAGCACGGTGCTCGGCGCCGTCGGCGACGATAGCGTGCAGGCGCGCAGCAATTACGCGGTGTTCCGCACCCGCACCAATGGCGTCAGCGAGGTATACAGCGTCGGTACCTATGAGGACGACATTGTGAGCGAAGCAGGCGCGCTGCGCTTTCGGCGCAAGCTGGTGATCTTCGATACCAATCGCATCGACGCTCTGCTGGTTACGCCGCTGTGAGGAACAGGCAATGAGCGCTGCATACGAGGAACTACATTGGCCGACTCTGGAGCACGGATGTGCGGTGCCCTATGGCGTATTCACCGCGCAGGCCTGTTTCGAGCGTGAACAAAGCCAGATCTTTCGCGGGCCGGTATGGAGCTTTGTCGGCCTGGAGATCGAAGTGCCCAATCCCGGCGACTTTAAAACGACTTACGTCGGTGCCATTCCCGTCATCCTCACCCGTGACCGCGACGGTGTATTGCACGGCTTGGAAAATCGCTGCGCGCACCGCGGCGCGCTGGTGTGTCGTGAATTGCGTGGCAATCAGCCGCGTTTGTCCTGCGTATATCACCAGTGGACCTATGACTTGCGCGGCCAGTTGTTGGGTGTGCCCTTTCGCGGTGGTATCGGCGGGCGCGGTGGCATGCCCGATAGCTTTGACCCTGCCCAGCACAATCTCACCACCTTGCGCATCGAAGTATTACATGGCTTGGTGTTTGCGAGTTTCTCACCAGACACGCCACCGCTGGCGGATTATCTCGGGCCTATGGTGGTGGCGAGCATAAGCCGTCTGTGTGCACGACCCTTGCGCTTGCTCGGCGACCAACGCCAATTCATACACGGCAACTGGAAGCTCTACGCCGAAAACACCCGCGATCCCTATCACGCCAGTCTGCTGCACTTGTTCCACAATACGTTTGGCCTGTATCGCTCATCGCAGATCGGTGCCTGTCTCATGGACGACAGTCATCGGCATACCATGCTCTACACCAAGGCCGCGACCTCCGATGCTGCGGTTGATCAAGAGGTGTACAAGGATGTGCGCAG
>JAYUQF010000541.1:0-7254 GCA_043756885.1 Pseudomonadota bacterium | reverse complement strand
CATCAGCACTACACAATGGCTGATGCTCGCCGCGCTGGGCGTGCTCGGCGCCATCAGCCAATGGTGTCTGATCCGTGCCTATGTGTGGTCGAGTGCCTCGTTCATCGCACCACTGCTGTTCATGCAACTGATCTGGTCAACGACCACCGGCTATCTGTTTTTTGAGCAACTGCCCGACCAGCCCGCTCTGCTGGGTATGCTTGTTATCTTGGCCAGCGGCGTGGGTACGATGTTATTTGCGACACGCACAGAACCATTGAAGCCCTAGCTTGTTGTATGCAGCACCAGCATAAAAGGAAAAAACCATGACCAGTATTGCCTTCGAGTTGCCCGCAGAAATCATCGCCGTGCGTGATGCCATCGAGGTCTTCGTTCGCCGCGAAGTATTACCACGGCACGAAAAACACGCCGCCCTGCTCGACGACCCGCGTCGGCGTTACGCCGCCGATGGTCGTTATGCCGATGAGATCTACGCCATCATTCGCGAAGTGCGTATGGCCTCAGCGCAAGCCGGCTTTTTTAATATGTGCGTGCCGGAGGCCATCGGTGGGGGTGGATTGGGGCATCTGGCTTACTTTGTCGCCTGGCAAACGGTTTATCACACTTGCGGGGTGCGGAATTTCCTCGCGCCCTACACCATTGGCCATTGGGCGTTTGCCGCCAGTGCCGTGCTGGAGCACGTCAGCCCGCCGGTGCGCGAACGCATCCTGCCGGAACTGCTCAGCGGTCGTCGCTCGATGTGCTTCGGCCTGTCGGAACCGGGTGCCGGCTCTGATGCCAGCATGATCAAAACCCGCGCGGTGCGAGATGGCGACGGCTGGCGCTTGAGCGGCCGCAAGTTATGGACCAGCAACTCACCCCACGCCGATTATTGCACCGTTTTCGCCGTAACGGATGCTGAGGCTGCCGCTAAACATCAAGGTGGTATCTCGGCGTTTTTGATCCCCACCACCGCTCAGGGTTTTGAAGTTGAGAGCGTGGTGAAATTGTTTGGCCACGCTGGTGGTGACGAAGGCGCGCTGGTGCTCGACAACATCTACGTCGAACCCGAACAACTGGTGGGCAAATTGCACCAGGGTTTTGGCACGGCCTTGCTCGGCGTATCGCTAGGTCGCGTCTACAACGCTGCGCGGGCTGTTGGTCTGGGACGTTTTGCCATCGAACTGGCGCTGAAGTATGTGCAGCAGCGCGAAGCGTTTGGCCACCCGCTGGCCGAATACCAGGGCATCACCTTCCCGCTCGCCGAATCGGCCATGCAACTACATGCCGCGCACCTGATGGGCATCAACGCCAGCACCCTGCTTGACCGCGGCGAACGCGCCATCAAAGAACTCTCCATGGCCAAGTGTTACGCCGTCGAAGTGGGCCTTGAAGCAGTCAACCGTGCGATGCAGGCCCACGGTGGTATGGGCCTGACCAATGAAGTGGGCTTGGCCGAGATCTGGCAAACGCTGCGCATCATCAACATCGCCGACGGTACCAACGAAATTTTGAAAAGAACTATCCTGCAACGCCTGCTGAAAGGCGACACCGAGCTTTAGGCGCGCCGCCAAGACCTCGACAATACGAGGCGTCCATCGGTGGGTGTCGTGCGTTGATTCAGGTCTCGGCGATACGCTGATAAACCGCCAACAGATGGCGCTCCCAGTGTGTCCAGTTATTGTTGGCGATAAAAGGCGCACAGCACGCGCGGGCCTTGGCCAGCGCCACGTCGTCCAGATTGTTGACCAGACTTGCGATGTCCGTTGCCTTGAACTCACGTGGCAATAAAAAGCCGCAACCCGCTTGCGTGACTATCGCCGCCATCTCCGGCAGATCGGTACACAGTATCGGCACATCTGCACTGGGATATTCCCACAGCTTGTTCGGCGTGCAATAAAGGTGGTTAAGACTGGTGTTTTCGTAGGGCACCACACCCAGCGAAGCCCCAGCTGACCAGCGCTGCAGATCCTGTTGTGCAACACCAGGCAAAAAAACGCTGGCGGCGTGACCACCACGTAAATGTGTCGCCGCCAACGCACGCAGTTTATCTTCGAGTCCGCCCCAGCCCATCATTACCAAGGTCCAGTCTGCGCGCAGCGCACTAGCCGCCTCGACCAGATGAAACAAACCGCGGTGGGCACTGAAACGTCCCTGAAACAGCAGAATTTTCTGCGTCACCGGCAAACCCGCTGCGGCATGCAGACAGCCGTCGTACAGTGGAGGTGTTCGCGGCAACGTCGCGTTCATCACCACCACTGGCGTCGGGATGCGTGGATATTGCGCCTGATAAAAATGGGCAATGCTGTGATTAATGGTAATGAAGTGATCGATGAACCGATGGCGGGCCGCGATAATGGCAGCGTTTTCTGCAGCACGGGCCTGATTTCCGTCGGCCAGCGCCTGATAGATCTCGTGGGCATCCCACACGATGGGTACGCCATAGTGTTGCTTAAGCGTGGCCGCCAGGGTCAGCGCCACGTGATCATGAATGTGGATGGCATCCGGCGGTGCGCGGCGCGCCAGACTGCGCAGCAGCGCATCACCAATGACGCGAAAACCTCGACCAAGCACAAGATCTGTGCGGCTCGCTGTCAGTTTGTCATCGCGCCCCAATCGCCGCCATGCGTGCGCTACAAAATCGTTTAGATGTTCCAGCGCACGCGCGAGCAGATGACGGTGGTGAACTACCAAACCGCACACCGCACCCCACAGAACAACCACCGCCAACCAGCGCAGGGAGTGACCCGCGAACGACCAGGATTGCGCGAGCATCATCAAACTCGCCAGTGTCAGCAGCACCAGAGCCACTGCCGTACATAACAACTGGATAATCCGTTTGCGCACTCGTTCGGGCGCAGACAAACGTGATTCAAGCAGGACAGGAATGTCACTGCCCGGCAGGAACGAGCGGGTGCACACCAGCCCCGCTGCGATACCGTGGATCACAACCTCATGGCCGGCGTTGCGCAGCGACCAGGCTTGTTTGATGACGCGGGCGTCGTTATCGACAGCGCTATGGACAAGAACGGCGATTTTCACTGGTTAAAAAACCCAGACAAAACGCCAGACCCTGGTCGTTGGCCAAGCTGCGTTGTACGGGGAAAGTCTGTAAATAGGTTTATCAGGATCGTAGAGCATGATTGATATGAGCTCTCTGGCGCTCGTTTTTGCGGTGAGCAGCAATCGTGAAGATCAGATATTACCCCACGGCCTCGCATCGCATTGCCAGTCCTTGCCCGGCGGTCCCCCCAGGCCCCAGAATCGGCAACGTCATGAGCGACCGGGGAGGTCACGCAGATGAGCACATTAAGCGCAAGCAGCTTGCACACCGACTTGCTTAAAACCTTCGATCATCTCAAACCGCAGCTTGGTCAGGACGGCACACCCTGCGCTTATTACGAGGCCCTGCGTGACGAGGCTATCGCCCGTCAACGTTACGTTGGCTGGAGCGAAGTGCATGGCGGCTTCTGGGCAGTGCTTGGTTATGACGAGTACAGCGAGATCGCGCGCAACCCAGCCGCGTTTTCCAATACCGAGCCCACTTTCCCTCGTTATGGCACCGGCGAGGCATTGATGATCGCCGGCCAGGATGATCCCGATCACCGCTTCGCACGCGCGCTGGTCAATTCGCCGTTCGGGCCCAATGGCGTGCGCATTTACGATGACATCCTGCGCGATAACGTCAATCTTCTGATAGATGGCTTCATCGCCAATGGTGCAGCCGATGTTGGGCAACTCGTGGCCCGCCCCATCCCCGCCATTCTCACCGCCTTGCTCATGGGTTTACCGGCCGAACTCGGCCCCAAGTTCATGCGCTGGTGTCGGGCGATTTCTGAAGGCTTTATAGTCGACCCGCAGGCAGCGGCGGCGGACATCGCGCAGATGTATGCCTATTTCGAAGACACCATCGTTACCCGCCAGCGCGACGGTGGTGCCGACATCCTCTCGCAAGTGATCAACGCCGACGTCGATGGTCGCAAGTTCAATCACAAGGAACTGCTGGGCTTCTGCACGGTGCTGATGCTCGGTGGTATCGATAACACCAAAAATCTGCTCGGCTCGGTGCTCTGGCGTCTGGGTTGGGATGTTGACCTGCGTGCGCGCCTGGTACGTGATAGCAGCCTCATCCCCAAGGTCATCAATGAATTTCTGCGTTACTACTCGCCCGCTTTTACCGCACGCCTGGTCATGCGAGATATCGAAATCGGCGGCGCGCAGATGAAAAAAGATCAAATGGTGCTGCTGTGTAATCCCATCGCCAATCGCGACCCGCGGGCCTTCGAACATCCTGACAGTTTTATCGCCGACCGCAGTCCCAATCGCCACGTGGGCCTGGGTCTCGGCGTGCATCGCTGCTTGGGTGCCCACCTGCTGACCTTGGAAGCGCATATCGTGATTGAAGAATTTCTGGCACGACTGCCCGATTATGCACTGGATGCCCAACAGGCCAGCCACTGGTGGCCAGGCTTTGTGTCGGGGATGGGCAATGTACCCATCGTATTTAAACCATCGGCGCCACGCAGCAATGTGGTGGGTAATGCCGGCGTGGAAGCGTGGCTGGCTTCAGCGCAATCAGCCTGAATTTGCTGTCAATTTCGACGGGCCCCAAGTACACCGCCAGCAGCTAGCGCAGAAAATCGAGGATCGTTATGACTGCAGTCACCCTGACTACGCGCGCTGGTCAGACCCACACCCTGCAATGCAGTGACGGTGTGAGCCTCATGGAAAATATCCGCGCCCACGGCCTGCACGAACTGCTCGCGCTGTGCGGTGGCAATTGCTCCTGCGGCACCTGCCATGTGCACGTCGAAAAACTCGCTTTCAGTCGCCTGCCGAGCATGAGTGAAGACGAGAACTATTTGCTGGAGATCTCCGCGCACCGCTGCCCGACCAGCCGCCTGTCTTGTCAGTTGGTGGTGGAAGCACACATGGCGGGGCTCAATGCGCGCATTGCCCCTGAAGATGTGTAAAACATCGCGGCGGTTGACGCCTGTCAGCAGCGCAGCCTGTCGACTAGATCCCGTCTAACTCGTCCGCCGTTTGCGCTGCTGACTTGTTGCGCTTGTCAATTTTTGGCATGGCCGCCTTGAGCGCAGGCCAGTCAATATTCAGCGGCGCACAGGTGCACGGGATCTGTTTGGCCGACCGCTCAATCTCACTCAAACGCTCACTGGTGGCGGGATGAGAAGACAACAGCGAAATATCAACGCCAGCGCCATGCGCTTTTTCCGTAGCCTGCATCCGCGCAAAAAATTCCCGCATCCCTGACAGCGGAATACCGGCACGCGCCAGCGCATGCAGGCCGGCCAGATCGGCTTCACTTTCGAGTGTGCGGCTGTATTGCAGATTGCCCAGTTGATGGACTAAAACGCCGGTGATGGCACTGACGTCGCCCAACACCACGGTCAATACTGCCGCCCAACCGGCGGTATGGATCATCTGACGCAGAGCGTGCCGCAATTCTATATGTTGCACCTCATGGGCTAACACACCCGCCAATTCCTCGGCAGAGGCGGCCTGGGCAATCAGGCCAGCGTGCACAATGACCCTGCCACCTGGCACGGCAAAAGCATTGACGCTGTTGTCGTCCTTCAAATACCACTCGTAGTGATACTTGGAGTTTTTGGTCAGTCGCTCGCCGATGAGCTTGACCACATCGACTGTCGGCCCTTCTTTATGTAACTCGCCACTCGCAAGCAAATCAGACAGCAAAGTTTTGCCCAGGCGTTCTTCCGTTTCAATCGAGATCTGATCGGCCAGCCAGCTGGTCGCAGCTTCGTTTTGCCACAACACCAGCGTGAGCAAAAGCGCCACCACGGCCAAAGCGGTCAACACGGCACGCCATTTAAAATGATGGTAGTCCACCTGGCGTGCGGCAGGCGCCAGTTGTGCGCGCAAGGCGGCGGGTGCGGTGGCGAGCAGCGTGTGTCGGGCCGCGCTGGTATCAACTACCGCGGCGTAGCGCAGATCTTCTGCGCTCCAATTTAAGAACAGGGCATTGTCGTCAAACCCGCCCGCACTGACTGTCAATGCAGTCGCGTTGACGCGCAACACGGGCTCGCTCTCAACCACCAGGGTCTCGTCGTCAAAATAGGCCTGACAACGCAGCCCCGCCCGCGGCAGGTCGGGCCCATGCAGACAGACTGCAAAGCTCATCGCAGTCATTCGGGGCCGAATATGGCAATCAGAATACCGATGACAACCGCAGCAAAGTAAGCGAGTTTGGCAACCGGGCTACGGCCCTGGCCCAGAGACCCCGCGAGCAGGCTGGCCGACAGCCGACGGATAGGCAAACTCTGCAGCCACACGGTGCCCGGTCCCTGCAGATAGGCAAAAAACAATCCTTCACCGCCAAAAAAAGTGTTCTTGAGCTTGCCTACGTAGCGGATGTCGTAACTGGCGGTGGTTTGCAAAGCTGCCAGACAGCCCGTATCAACTTTGAGTGCTTGGCCGGGTGCCAGGTGCATTTCCGTCAGTGCACCGGTGGCATGGATGAAAGCGATGCCCTCGCCGGTCAGCTTTTGCATGATGAAACCTTCACCGCCAAAAAACCCCACGCGCAAGCGCTTTTTGAATGCCACGCCCACGCGCACTCCTTGGGAGCCGGCGAGAAACGCGCCCTTTTGACAAATGATCGCGCCGCCTTGTGCGGCCAGATCAACCGCCATGATGCGGCCTGGTGAAGAGGCTGCAAACGCTACCCGCCGCGTGCTCGGTCCCGGGTTGCTGAATACTGTCGAAAAAATACTCTCGCCGGTGAAAAGACGCTTGAACGCACCGCCTACCCGGGTAAAAAAGCTTTCATTAGCGCCATCGCCGAGCACCGTATTCATGGTCACACCGTCGTCGATATACATCATGGCACCGGGTTCACCGACAACGGTCTGGCCAGGCTCGATCTGGACCGTCACAAACTGCAGGTCGCTACCTTCGATGGTGTAGTGCATGGCATTCATATCGGGCTTACCTGTGCTTCGCTGGCAGACAGCATAACGGTCGCTTCGCGCGAATTCGATAGACTGGGCCTCGCGGGTCAGCTTCGAGCTTTGAACACAACTGCGCGCGGCGAGCGCATTTGCGTAAACTGACTGCTCACCACCAGAACACCAGTAACAAGGGGAGTTTCACTATGAAGATCGGTGTCGTCTATCCACAAATTGAACTCGGCGGTAATCCTGACGCGGTACGCAAGATCGGGCTGGCCGCCGAAGCGCTCGGTTACGATCACCTGCTCGCTTACGATCACGTGGTCGGTGCCACCCACGATCGTGA
>JAYUQF010000540.1:0-2745 GCA_043756885.1 Pseudomonadota bacterium | reverse complement strand
CCGTCCGATATCGATTTCTATACCAGCGACCTTCTTTCGCCCAGAGGTGGGTCTCCATGTGGCTAAGCAAGCTCCATCAACTAGCAGCAAGATATTGTCGTCCGACAGCTATAGCAGCAATGGTCGCGGTCGGGGTTGCGATGTCTTGCCACGCCAACTCAGTGACTGAGACGCTGCAAGACGTTAACGCGCAGCTCGGCCGCCTACTCGTGGCGGCCAGCGCCAATGCCGTAGGACTCGGTGACAAACGGGCAGCACCGCCGCTCGCCTCTCTGGCAGACCGCTTCAGCTATCGTCCGATGCTTACGCAATCCAATCCGCGACAGGGTTATGGCAAGACCCTGACGGTCGGTGAGGGCAAGGACTTTCCCACCATAACGCTCGCGGTAGGCGCGGCGCACGATGGCGATATCATCGCGATTGCACCGGGCACTTATCGCGGCGAAAGCCTGATCATCGCGCGCAACGACTTGATCCTGCGCGGTCAGGACGGCATCGCTACACTCGCTGCGAGTCACCGTCCATTGGTGCAAAACAAGGCCATCCTCATCACCCAAGGCCGCAACCTGTTACTCGAGAATCTTGAATTATCGGGTGCCGATAGCAGCCACCACAATGGCGCGGGCATTCGCGCCGAGGGCCTTTCGTTACATGTGCGGCGTTGTTTCATCCACGACAATCAAGCCGGCATATTGGTTTCCAATCGGCCTGACAGCACGGTCCTCGTCGAGTATTCGGAGTTCGCCCGCAATGGTCACCGCGACGGCCAGGCCCATCAGATTTACGCCGGTCGAATTGCGCAACTGACCCTGCGTTTCAACTACATCCATGACAGCTTCGTCGGCTCGGCGATCAAGAGTCGCGCCGCGCGCAGTGTCATTGAATACAATTTCGTGGCCGACGGTGCGAGCGGTAGTGGCAATTACACCGTCGACCTCTCCAACGGGGGGAACGTAAGCCTGATCGGCAACGTGCTTGAAAAAGCTGGCCATGCCCAAAATCACACTTTTGTAAGCTACGCACCCGAATCTTTGGCATGGCAAGACAACGTGCTTTCCATGATCCATAACACCCTGGTCAATGATCGCGTCGATGGCAATTTCGTCAACAACCACTCCGATGTCGAACTGCATGCTATGAATAATTTGTTCATCGGCCGCGCCTCGCTGGTCATCGGTGGGCCGGTGCAATTGATTGGTAATATGGTAATGGGCAACACGCGTTATACCGCGCGCCACGATGGACGTTTGGACGGCTCACCGAATAGTCGCGGCAACCAGGTATTTACCATGGTCAGCGTCGTTGATCGTGCACAACTTGATTATCGATTGATGCGATCGTCGCCTGCGATCGATGCGGCTGCCCCCCTAACCGGGCACGGCTTGGCCGCGCTCGCACCGGTTTGGCAGTACCGCCATCCAGCGGATCGCGAAGTCCGTCGCCCCAGCGGCGCGCTGGCAGATGTCGGTGCGTTCGAGTTCACCGCGCCAATGCCCAGCAACTAACGGCTGCCTATCCGATGAAAATACTGCACGTCTTCGATCATTCGCTGCCCGTCCAAGATGGTTATTCCTATCGCTCGATTAACATTCTTATCGAACAAGGTCGACAGGGCATGCAGACCTTGCAGCTGAGTTCTGCGAAACATCCCGATGCCAAGTCTGCGCGCGAAACGTTCGCCGATTTTGAGTTCCATCGCACCTTCGCGTCATCGGCCGCATGGGCTCGTTTACCGCTGCTCGATCAATTCGAAGTAGTACGCTCACTGGCAACCCGACTCGATGAATTGATAGTGACCGAACGTCCCGACCTGCTGCATGCCCATTCGCCGCCGCTGGTTGGCCTGGCTGCCGTGCGCGCCGCCGCTCGCCACCAATTGCCCGTTGTCTACGAAATTCGTGCTTTTTGGGAAGATGCGGCGGTGGACAAAGGCGCTTGCAAGCAAGGCGATTGGCGTTACCGCGCAACCCGCGCCCTGGAGACCCACGTCGTGCGGCGCGCCGATGCCGTGACTTGCATCTGCGAGGGGCTGCGTAACGATCTCTTGTCGCGCGGCCTTGCGCCAACAAAGCTCACGGTCATTCCCAATGCGATCGATCCTTCGCAGTTCCCGACGGGGCGCAACTACGATGCGGCCTTGGCCGCACAACTCGGTTTGAGCCAGGGCCACACCATCGGTTTCGTTGGTTCCTTCTACGCCTACGAGGGCTTGCGGCTGCTCGTTGCTACCGTGCCGGCGATCCTCGCCACGCTGCCGTCTCTGAAGTTGTTGCTGGTGGGCGGTGGCAACGACGAGGCGGACATTCGCCGGGATGTCGCCGCGCTCGGCATAGAAAAAAGCGTGGTTTTTACCGGTCGTGTTCCCCATCACGAAGTCAGTCGTTATTACGACCTTATTGATGTGCTGGTCTACCCTCGTCTGCCCATGCGGCTGACGGAATTGGTCACGCCGCTGAAACCGCTGGAAGCCATGATTCAAGACCGTGTGGTGATCGCTTCAGACGTGGGCGGACATCGCGAAATGATTAACAACGAGACCACCGGTCTGCTATTCAGCGCTGGAGACGCTCGCTCGCTGACGGCAAGCGTGCTCCGCGCCTTTGCCGATCCGGCCTTATTAACCAAGCTACGCAGCAACGGTCGCGACTATGTGCTCAAGGAGCGCACCTGGCAGAAGAGTGTAGCGCGCTATCCGGCGGTGTACGCCGCCGCCATCGCGGGACTCGCGGCTCGAAACCGTTAAGT
>JAYUQF010000539.1:0-2753 GCA_043756885.1 Pseudomonadota bacterium | reverse complement strand
GAGCACATCCCCGGCGAAGCCGGGGTGTGGGTTTTTATACTTGGCGATATGGTGGTTTTTGCGCTGCTGTTTGGCGCTTTTGTGTACTACCGCGCGGCCGACGTGCCGTTGTTTGCCAGTGCCCAGTTAAGCCTCAATCAGAGCTTGGGTGCGCTTAATACCCTGTTGCTGCTGACCAGTTCTTGGTTTGTGGTGCATGGGGTTGAGGCGGTGCGTGCCCGCCGCGCGGCACTGGCGCGCGGTATGTTCGCTGCCGCTTTTGGTTGCGGCGTTGGCTTCATGCTGGTGAAGTATTTTGAGTACGGCGAAAAGCTGCGTGCCGGGTTTACCATCACCAGCAATGATTTTTTCATGTACTACTACCTGCTGACGGGTATTCACCTGCTGCATGTCACCATCGGCATGGCTGTGCTCGCTTATCTCTGGCAACGTCTGCGCAGCGAGGCCGACATCGATGCCCAGATCAGTGCCGTCGAAAGTGGCGCGAGTTTCTGGCATATGGTCGATATTCTCTGGATCCTGCTCTTCGCCCTCGTTTACATGATGCGTTAACAGCATGCGGCAATTACTCTTTCACCGCGCCACCGCGGTCTGGCTGTTGTTGGTCGGGGCGACTGGACTGTCGTGGGCCTTTGGTCACGGCTTGGGCTTTGGCAGCGACTACCGGCTCGCGACGCTGGCCGTGATCCTTATCGCCTTCATCAAGCTGCGTGCGGTTTATATCGAATTCATGGAACTGCGACACGCACCGGCCGCGCTGCGTTGGTGTTTCGAAGGCTGGTCGTTTGTGGTCGGTACTACGCTTGTTTTTTTGTACTGGTCGAGTACTTGAAGCGCGCCGCCCGCCCTCGTCGGGCACTCTGGCCGCGCGTCAACCGGCTTTGCGAAAGGTCAGATTAAATCGGTACTCGCCGGTCAAGGGGTGACAGGCGGGTGCGATAGGCGCAATACCGTGATAGTTCAAGCGTGATTGCCCGCCCCACACCACACTATCACCGTGCGTAAGGGTTAAACGTCGAGGCCTGTCCTTGCGCGCCAGCCCACCAAATAAAAACACCGCGCTGATGCCTAAAGACACCGACACGATGGGCTGGTCGAAGTCGCGCTCGTCTTTATCCTGATGCAGGCTCAGTTTGTCGCCGCTGTGGTAACGATTGATCAGGCAGGCGTCGGGCACAAATTGTGAGAAGCCCGCCGCCTGCGCCGCGCGCTGCGCCAAACTCAAAAACAGGCCAGGCATTGCTGGCCAGGGCAGGCCACCAACAGGATCGGCCTGCACATAACGATAACCACCCCGATCAGACACCCAGCCCAGTGCGCCACAATTTGTCATGGCCACCGACATACGCTGGCCACCGGGAGTGAGCATATTGCGCAGCGGCGCCACCGTCAGCACAGCACGCAATGCATCAAGCACATTGACTCCATCGCGATCGGCAAAGCCACGCAGCAGCCAGGCCTCGGGTGCCAGCAGCAGGCGGGGTTCCTGGTCGAATAAAGCTAAGGTCATGGCGTGAGTTCTCTGTGCAGATGGTTGCGGGTGAACCGCGCAAAGAAAGAATTGGGGTCAGATCAAACTTTTGGAAGAATTGGGGTCAGATCAAACTTTTAACTCTTCCTTCGGTCCGGAGAAAGCTTCATCTGGAGAAAGCTTCATCTGACCCCAGTTTTTAACCCCAGTTTTTAATTATTCGGCGATGCCTGCCCGTACGTGGCTTCTTTCTGGCTCATGCACATGGTCGAGGAGACCGAGCACAAAACGGTTGCTTACGATACTTACATGGCCTGTGGGGGCGGTTATCTGCCGCGCGCCGTCGGCATCCTGCACAGCGCCGTGCAAATGCTCGGTTATGGTTTACTTGCCCTGTTCACGGCGCTCAGGAAGGACGGTAATGGCTTCGGTGTCCGGCGGCTAGCTGGAAAGAATTGGGGTCAGATGAAATTTTTCTTTCAGGGATCCGTCAGGTCGCGCGCCTGCGGTGCCGTATCAACGCGAGCAAACCCACCCCGAGCATCCCGGCTGCGCCCGGCAACGGTACCGCAGTGATCGCGAATCGATAATCTTGGCCAGACTGCGATTGGAAATCGACCTGGGATATATCGACGTCGACAAATTGCCCGGTCACGGGATCGATCGCGCGGAGCCCAGAAATACCCATCCACTTCGAGGTATTGAAAAAATTCACGTCGGCGCTACCCGAGATACCCGACAGCCCCGCGTCATTCGCCGTCGCGCGGATTGTTCCAGTCAGGGTCAAAGGGTTCCCCATCGTGAAAGAGAAGCGGATGTCGCGCACCGTCGAGATAAAAAACGGCGAGCCAGGTAAAAACGAGAATTCGCCTGCACGCAGGCCGGAGGAGAAAGTAGGCTTGACGGCATTCAGCTGGTCAGCTCCCAAGTAAACGACATTAATGCGATTGAATATCGTGCCGGTGGTTACCCCCGCAATTTTCATCTCATGAAAGAATTCTGCGTTCGCGCCGCCCAAAGGGTCAAGAAAGCCATCAACCGCGACGCTTATCGTCAGCTCGGCACGCTGACCATCGAAACCAAAACTATTCAGCGTCAGCGAATCTTCCCAAACGCCCAACGTCGACGCGGACGCGGAACCCGCGCCGCGACTCACAAACGCGGCCGCGCGCAATATCCCGAAGTCCACGAAGACATTGGCATCTGCCGCTTCCGAGCCCAATGCGGCTGCGGCTGTGGCTGAGGTCGTGTTCGACTGACCCTGTGAGACGGTTTGCGGCGC
>JAYUQF010000538.1:0-2753 GCA_043756885.1 Pseudomonadota bacterium | reverse complement strand
GAGGACGTATCGTGAAAAAGACTGCTGCCAAAGTTGCCGTCATCATGGGCAGCGATTCCGATTGGCCGACTATGGAACAGGCGGTTGCAGCCTGCGCTGAATTTGGCGTCGCTTGTCAGGTCGAGGTGTTATCCGCCCATCGTTTGCCGCTCGATATGCTGCGATTTGCCCGTGCGGCCCATAAGCGTGGACTGCGCGTCATCATTGCCGGCGCCGGTGGTGCTGCCCATCTGCCCGGCATGGTTGCCAGTTTGACGCCCTTGCCGGTCATCGGTGTGCCAGTCGAAAGTCGCGCCCTGCGCGGCATGGATTCTTTGCTGTCGATAGTGCAGATGCCGCCCGGCGTGCCGGTCGCCACGGTCGCCATTGGCGGCGGGCGCAATGCGGGCTTGTTAGCCGTGCAGATCCTCGCTAGCGCCGATCCCGTTCTGCAGCAGGCGATGATCGAATTCAAACTGCGACAGGCACGCGGCGTGCGTCAGCGCGCCCGCCGCCTGAAACTTCAGCTCGGTGCAAACGACATCAAATAAACGCCGCGTGTTGATTGGATGTGCAGCCGCGCTTCAGCGCCCCACACTTCGCAGCTTAGCGGCACGTTTGGCCGCGGCGGTTTTAGCCGCGTTCGGCAGATCTAAATGAGACGGCCAGGCGCGGTAGACATCGGCCCGCCGCCGGCGATCGCGGAAGGTCGGCGCGACACCGGTGTCGCGGTTGTGGTGCAGCTTGTCCAGATCCACTACCCCACGCAAAACCATTTGCACATTGGTGCGTGCTTCGGCGATTACCCCATTGGGCGCGCTCCACGGTTGATCGCATGGGCCGAGGATAGAGCTGCGTGTCCAACCGTTTGGCATGGGGCCTTTGGGCAGCTTGCCACCCGTTGCGCAATGCACGAAATAAATCTGATTTTCGATGGCACGCGCCTGGGCGCAATGGCGTACACGCCAAAAGCCAAACTCCGAGAAAGTGAAAGACGGGCACAGAATAATTTCCGCGCCCTGCTCCACCAGCGTGCTCGCGCACTCCGGGATCTCCGTTTCATAACAGACATTGAAACCGACCCGCGCAAAGGGCAAATCAAACGCCTCCATGGTGTTGCCTTCACGCGTAAACCAAGCCGACTCGGCGGGAAAAATGTGGGTTTTGTCGTGCATGTAGATGAGCCCATTGGGGCCATAGACATAAGCAACATTAAAATAGCCGCCACGCTTTTTCTCAAGATGCGAGCCGGCCACGATCACTTGTTTACGCTGCCGCGCCTGCTCAGCAAAGAAATCGCGAAAAGCTTGGGTGTAAACGTCGACCTTGACCAGTTCCTGCAATGGGCGATTTCGCCAATCGTCAAAAGTGGTGAAGAGCGCGAGGGTGAAGAGTTCGGGAAACAGAACGAGATCGGCGCCCTTGGCCTTGTCGAGCAGCGCCACGCATTGGGCTGCAAAGGCATCAAAATTCTTAACGGGTTTGATGACAAACTGACAGGCGGCGATCGAAACTTTTCTGACCATGATTGACTACCTCAAAACCAAGCGCGTGATGTGGATTTAAAAGCTGAGGCCGAAGGTACAGCGTCTTGCATACTACCGCAGCCGCTTGTTAGGGTGGAACGGCAGGCACGGCGCTTTTTTATGGTGACAAATTCAACGGAGATCTGACCATGGCGGACAAAGACATCCAGGTATGTTTCAACGTGCATTTTGATTCGGTCTCGTTATGGCTAGGGTCCTTCGGCGGCGAAGACTCGCCTTGTGATGTTTCACGCGGCGTACACGCCGGTAAGGTCGGCACACCGCGCCTGCTCGATTTGTTCGACAAATACGGCATCGTCACCACCTGGAACATCACCGGCCACTCCATTGAGAGCTTTCCCAAAGAATCGAAGCTGGTGGCCGACGCTGGTCACGAGCTCGGCCTGCACGGTTACGCCCACGAAAATCCCCTCGCAATGTCCAAGGAGCAGGAAGCGGCGGTCTTGAACAAAACCTATGACTTGGTGATGGACTTGTGTGGCAAAGCACCCAAAGGCTATAGCGCGCCGTGGTGGGAGTTGAGCCCCAATACTATCGATCTGCTGCTGGCCAAGGGCATCGAGTACGACCATAGCCTGATGGAAAACGATCACTCACCCTACTACCTGCGGCGCAACGACAAGTGGACCAAGATTGATTATGCAAAACCTGCCGAGAGCTGGATGAAGCCGTGGCTGCCGGGCCCGCTGACCGGGCTGCTTGAGATCCCCTGCAGCTGGTATCTCGACGACGCACCACCGGTGATGTTCGTGAAAAAATTTCCCAATAGCCATGGCTGGGTACCACCGCGAGATCTGGGCCAGATGTGGACCGACCAATTCGACTGGGTCTATCGCAACATGGATTACGGCATCTATAACGCATGCCTGCATCCCGACGCTTCGGGCCACCCGCAGATGCTGATGATGGTCGAGCGCCTCATCGATCACATGCGCTGCCACGACGGCGTGCGCTTTATGACGCTGGGCGACATCAACCGCGAGTACCGAGGTAAACATGCGGCGCCAGCCTGAGGCGAGGGCTTTCTACTGGCGGTAGCGGGGCACAGGTCTGAGAGTGCGAATGAATTCGGACCTGCGGGAGATCAGGCTGCGCTTGTTGCCAGGCTGTTGAATACCGCCAGCGACTCTTCAATGGCCGCCTGTGCCAGGCCCTGTACGATGAAGACAATTCGCGAACGACGGTCATCATCGGGCCAGCACGATAGATGCACCGGCGGATGCACCA
>JAYUQF010000537.1:0-2757 GCA_043756885.1 Pseudomonadota bacterium | reverse complement strand
CTCCGTGCCGGCGGCCCTGCGGCAGCTCGACAACGTGGTGCTGCTACCCCATCTCGGCAGTGCGACCAGTGAGACTCGTATCCACATGGGTCTGCGTGTGATCGAGAACCTGGAAGCATTTATTGCCGGCCGCGCGCCACGCGATCGCGTGGCCTGAAACTTCGCTGGTTAATACCCCACCGCCCAGGCGGGATCTCGGACAGCGCTACCCAGCCGCAGCGGCACGGTGGCACAATGCGGCCCATGGACGGCATGCACACTGCAGGGCGTTCCGCAGGAATGGCCGACGGCAGCGCCGCTTGTCATCCGCAAGCACACATTTATGACTACGGAGGTTACGGTGACTATTAAAACAGGTGACAAGATGCCCGCAGGTTCGTTCGGCGTGATGACGGCCGACGGTCCGAACAAAATTTCCAGCGACGATCTCTTCAAAGGCAAGAAGGTCGTATTGTTCTCAGTGCCGGGCGCTTTTACCCCGGCATGTTCATCCAAACATCTGCCAGGTTTTGTGCAGAACGCGGCCGCGCTCAAGAGCAAGGGCGTTGATACCATCGCCTGCCTGTCGGTCAACGACGTGTTCGTCATGGGCGCGTGGGGCAAGGAGCAGGGCGCTGGCGACAAGGTCACGCTGCTGGCCGATGGCAATGCCGATTACACCAAGGCGTTGGGCTTGTCCTTGGACGCAAGCGGTTTTGGTATGGGCACGCGCGGTGAGCGTTTTGCGCTGGTCGTTGAAGACGGCGTGGTGAAGCAGCTACATCGCGAAGCCGCACCATCCGACGTCAAGGCCAGTGCTGCCGAGAACGTGCTCGCCAATCTGTAAACACTTAACACGACGGGCGCGGCGTGCGCCCGTCGTGTCGAGGATTCCAGGCGCGACCCGTCATGGACGATAAAAACCCTGATCACATGTCGCCCGAAGCTTTTCGGCGCGCCGGTTATGCGCTTATAGACTGGCTGGTTGATTACCGCGCGCGGGTTGGCGAATTGCCCGTAAAGTCGCAGCTCGTACCCGGTGATGTGCGCGCGTTGTTGCCCGCTACTGCACCGGCGCAAGGCGAGGACTTCGAATCCATACTGGCCGATCTGGACCGCATCATCGTGCCGGGCCTTATGCATTGGCAAAGCCCGAATTTTTTCGGCTACTTTCCGGCCAATACGTCACCACCATCGATCCTCGGCGACCTGCTGAGTGCGGGTCTGGGCGTGCAAGGCATGTTGTGGCTGACCAGCCCTGCCTGTACCGAACTCGAAAGCCACGTCCTCGACTGGTTGGTGGATCTGCTCGGCCTGCCGCCGCATTTTAAGACCAATGGCGCCGGTGGTGGTGTGTTGCAGGACAGTGCCTCCAGCGCCACCCTGTGTGCCTTACTCGCCGCTCGCGAGCGCGTCAGTGGTTACACCGCGCGTAATGAGGGCGTGCCCGCAGGATTGGTCGCGTATTGTTCCGAAGAAACCCATTCATCGCTGGACAAGGCAGTCAGCATAGCCGGCATTGGCCGCGCCAATCTGCGCAAGATCAGCACCGATGACCAGCTTGCGTTGCAGCCGCAAGCCCTCAACGCGGCCATCGCCGCTGATCGCGCCGCTGGCCTCACACCATTTTTTGTGTGTGCAACTATCGGCACGACTTCGTCGCTTGCGGTGGATCCGATCGTGGCCATTGCGGGTATCTGCAAGGCCGAAGGTTTGTGGCTGCACGTTGACGGCGCCATGGCCGGCAGCGCTGCGCTGTGCCCTGAGTATCGTTATCTGCACGATGGTCTGGCGGGCGCCGACAGCTATTGTTTCAACCCGCACAAATGGCTGCTGACCAACTTTGATTGCGATTGTTTTTTTGTTGCCGATCGTGAGCCTTTAATTCGCGCGCTGACGGTGCTGCCCGAGTATCTGCGTAATGATGCCAGCGCCAGTGGTCAGGCCATCGACTATCGCGATTGGCAGATCCCCCTGGGGCGTCGATTCCGCGCGCTGAAACTGTGGTTTGTGCTGCGCTCCTATGGCGTAGAGGGTCTGCAGCGCTTTATTCGGCACCATATAAACCTGTCCGAGTTGTTTGCCGGCTGGGTGAGCGCCGATCCGCGTTTCGAACTGGTCGTGCCGCGCTCACTCAATCTGATCTGTTTTCGCAAACGCGGTACAGACGCCGACAACCAGGCGCTCTTAAAACGATTGAACGACAGTGGGCGATTATTCATGAGCCACACCGTGATCCGCGGACGCTACACCTTGCGCTTGTGTATCGGGCAGGCCGATACAAAGCGCGAGCATGTCGCAGCCGCATGGCAATTGATCTGTGCCTCCTAGGTGCGAATTTATTTGCACCTAGTTTTCTTGACGCGCTGTGCGAATAAATACGCACCTACAAATCGAGGGTCGATGATGAGACGGATTTTTATCGCGCTGGTGCTGCTAAGTTGCGGTGCTGGTACTTATGCCGCCGACAACACACCAAACCGCAACCTGGTCAGTCTTGCCGCTGCGGCAAAAGAGGACGTTGCGAGCGATCTGTTAATCGTGCAGCTGTTTGTCGAACACGACGGGCGGGATCAGGCCAAAGCCGCTAACCAAGTCAACCAAGACATGGCTGCGGCGCTGGCAACTGCTAAACAGACCAAGGGCATCAAGGCCCAGACCCTGGACTATCGCAGCGATCCGATTTACGACGAGCAACAGAAGATCTCGGCCTGGCGTGTGCACCAGGGTCTTCGTTTAGAGAGCGCCGATCACGATGGGCTGAGTGCTTTGCTTGGT
>JAYUQF010000536.1:0-2759 GCA_043756885.1 Pseudomonadota bacterium | reverse complement strand
GCGCGTCGATCGCTGTGCCTGCATTTAGCCGCTCTAATCCGTTGGCCTGAACGCGATACAAACCGGCTTCAGTGATGATGTAGTCCATCGCGATATCGTAGCGTTGCGGACGAATGGTCGCGATACGCGTCACTTCAAACGCAACGCCGATCTTCAGCGGCGCTGGTGTCAGCGCAGCGAGGGTGCGATCGAAGTAGCCACCGCCGTTGCCAAGTCGATAACCGTGCTCATCGAAACCAACCGGTGGTATGAGGACCACTTGCGGCATGACCAGCGGCGTGCCATCGGGCATGGGCAGTGAAAATGCCCCTTTGACCACCGGTGCGCCCGGCCACCAGAGGCGGAATTCCAGCGGCTGACCGGGGCCCAACACCACTGGCAGGGCAGTCGCGGCGCCGGCTGCGCGCCAGTCGTCAAGCAGAGGACGTAAATCCGGTTCACCTCGGAACGGCACATAATAGCTGACGGTGAGGCCGCGCACCGTCGGCAACGCGGCGCGCAGATGCGCGTGTATCGCGTCGGTCCCGCGCTGCCGTTCGCCGGCATTGATCGCCAAGCGAACGCTCAGCAGCGTGGCGCGACGCGTCGCGCGCCAGGTCTGGAGATCTTCCATCGCGACGCTTTACCTCCAAGGTGATGACGCCAGGCGAGTCTTCGATATCTCGCCATCATATATCGGCGATGAAACGGGTCGCCCACTTATGCCATCGGTTATGGCTCGCGCGTCGCGCAGCACAAGACTTGCATAACACGGCTGTGATATCACTGACACCTCCAGCGCCCGAGTGACCATGCCAGGACAGTCCATCATCGCTCTCGATGCAGACGCACAAGCGGTGCGTGATCGGCGTTTTATGCAACTCGCGCTGACGTTGGCGCGTCGTGCCGAAACAGACGGCGAGGTGCCGGTGGGTGCCGTGCTTATCTGCAATGACGAGGTGCTGGGCGAGGGCTGGAACCGTCCCGTCAGCAGCGCGGACCCCACGGCCCACGCCGAAATCCTGGCACTGCGCGCGGCGGCCACGCGTCTGCACAACTACCGACTGCCGGGCACCACGCTCTATGTGACGTTGGAGCCCTGCGCGATGTGTGCTGGCGCCATCGTCCAGGCACGTGTCGCGCGGGTGGTGTTCGGCGCTTATGACCCCCGCGCTGGCGCGGCGGGTAGCGTATTGAATGTGCTCGACCACCCCATCCTCAATCATCGCGCCGCCTTGACCGCCGGCGTCGAAGCGGAAGCCTGTGCCATGTTGTTAGTCGATTTTTTCAAAGCACGCCGCGCGGCGTCGCGCAAGCCATGAGCACCGGTCCCAGTCAGGACGAGCTTGAGGCTCTCGGCCGCGCGCTGGGCAGTGCCTTGCTCGAACGGGGTTGGCGCATGGCGACGGCCGAATCCTGCACCGGCGGTTGGATAGCCCAGGTGATGACCGCCACCGCCGGCAGCTCGGACTGGTTCGAATGCGCGCTGGTGACCTATTCCAACGCTGCCAAAGTTGGCCTGCTCGGGGTCGACGCCATGACCCTTGAGCGCTTTGGCGCCGTGAGTGTCGAAACGGCGCAGCAAATGGCCGATGGTGCCCTGCGGGTATTGGGTGTCGATGTGGCGGTCGCTGTCACCGGCGTAGCGGGGCCGGGTGGCGGTTCACTGGACAAACCGGTTGGCACCGTGTGCTTCGGTTTTTCCTTCGCCGGTCGTAACACGCTGACTGAGCGGCACGTTTTTCCCGGCGATCGTCGCGAGGTGCGGGCCCGCACCGTGGCCCACGCTTTAAATCGGCTGCTCGTGCTCCTCACCTGAGACCCGCGCCCCGCGGGCGGTAGCGTCCCTGACCCGCAGAATCGACGGGCTTCGAGGGCGCGTTATAAAAGACCCGCGCAATGGCCGTTCGTACGCGCTCTTTTCGATTAAAGGGTCCGGTCTTCTGTGCAATAATCCGGGCCGCTGAATCACATACGGATCATTTCATGAAGAGGACAAACAATATGGAAGACAACAAGCAAAAAGCGCTAGGAGCGGCGCTGTCCCAGATCGAAAAACAATTTGGCACCGGCTCGATCATGCGCATGGGCGACGGCGGTACCGTGCCCGACATTGAGGTTGTATCAACCGGCTCTCTGTCACTCGATATCGCGCTTGGCGTTGGTGGCCTGCCGCGAGGTCGGGTGGTTGAGATCTTCGGTCCGGAATCCTCCGGCAAAACGACCTTGGCCCTGCATGTAGTGGCGGAAATTCAGAAAAAAGGCGGCACGGCGGCTTTCATCGATGCGGAGCACGCTTTGGATCCGCAGTACGCCGAACGCCTAGGTGTCAACGTCAAGGAACTGCTGGTCTCGCAGCCCGATACAGGCGAACAAGCACTCGAAATTACCGACATGCTGGTGCGCTCCGGCGCCGTTGATTGCATCGTCGTCGACTCGGTGGCGGCCTTGGTGCCAAAGGCCGAAATTGAAGGTGAGATGGGTGATACCCACGTTGGCCTGCAGGCGCGCCTCATGTCGCAAGCGCTGCGCAAGCTGACCGGCAACGTCAAACGCTCCAATACGCTGATTATTTTCATCAATCAGATCCGCATGAAGATAGGCGTGATGTTCGGCAACCCGGAAACCACCACGGGTGGCAACGCGTTGAAGTTTTACGCTTCGGTGCGGCTCGATATCCGTCGTATTGGCTCGCTCAAGCGCGGTGAAGAAATCATCGGCAACGAAACACGTGTGAAGGTTGTGAAGAATAAGGTTGCGCCGCCATTCCGGCAGGCGGT
>JAYUQF010000535.1:0-2762 GCA_043756885.1 Pseudomonadota bacterium | reverse complement strand
GTGGGCGATGCTGTGTAGGCATGGGTCGATCACAAAGCGGAATTTCCGCGCTTAGTTTAGTCGCCCTCGATAGCGACGAACAGCGTCGAGGTCTGGGTGTTGGACCCTAACAACCTCGCGCAGCACAGCACCAGCCGCTCTTGTGCAGGTGTGCATTCCACGCGGACAATGCCGCGATGGTTAACTCTGGGGAGTGGAAGGCCGAGATCACGGCGGGCTGGTCGTTGCTGCTGACAGCAACGATTGCCTGCGGTACGGGCGTGTCTTCTTTGATCTATTACAGCTTCGGGCTGTTTGTTGCGCCGTTACAGCAAGCTTTTCAGTGGTCGCGCGGCGAAGTCTCAACCGCGCTGTTGTATGGCAGCATTGGTTTGGTGTTGTCAGCACCGCTGTTGGGATGGCTTATCGATAAACTGGGTGCGCGCCGCGTGGCTCTGGTTGCGGTGCCTTGTTTTGTCGCGATGTTATTACTGCTATCGCGCTTCGACGGGTCGCGCGCCTTATTCTACGGCTTGTTTTTTGCGCTTAACGTCGCCGGTATCGGCACTTCGTCCATTCTTTATACGCGGGCCGTGGCTGGCAGCTTTCACACGGCGCGTGGCATGGCGCTTGGCATTACGCTGGCGGGGCCCGGCACGGCTGCGATCGTTCTGCCGCTGCTCATGCAAAGTGTCATCGCTGAATATGGCTGGCGCGCAGGTTTTGTCACGCTCGCCGTGCTCGCACTCACACCTTGGCCACTCGTGTATTTCTGGCTGAAACCGCGCGACGGTCAGGCCCATCTGGATACCGGCGTTAACGTGCCGGGCATGGGGCGGCGCGAAGCTTTGCGCACACGAATATTCTGGACATTAGCCATTGGTTTTGCTGCGACCGCAGTCGCGTGTTCGGCCCTGGTGGTGCATATGGTACCGATGTTGCGCGACGCGGGACTGGAGCCGGTCCATGCAGCCCGTATCGCTTCATTGATCGGCATTGGTGTCATCATCGGCCGCCTGGGCATCGGCTGGCTGGTGGATCATATGTTCGCGCCCTATGTGGCGGCCGCCATTTTTGTGGTCACCGCCGGCGGCTGTGCGCTGCTCATGACCGGCGGTGCCGAGCGTGCCCCACTGGCTGCTTTCCTGATCGGTTTTGCGCTTGGAGCAGAAGTTGATCTACTGGCGTTTCTTACTTCGCGTTATTTCGGGCTGCGCCACTACGGCTTTATCTATGCGACGGTGTATGCGTGTTTCTGGTTATCGAGTTCCATAGGGCCGGTCATCGCCGGACGCTTGTTTGATCGTTATGGTGATTACCAGGCGACCTTGGCGATGGTGAGTGGCTTGATGGTGTTTGCTGCGGTGGCGAGTGTGACCTTACCCCGCTATCGCACAACCTAAACGAGCCGTTGTAGGTGCGAATTCATTCGCACACTCATGGCCACGACCACGCGTGTGCAAATTGAATGTCCGAATTTGTCGGACCTACATAAGATCGGCGGCAGGTGTGTCTCAGGCGCTGCGCTGATCGACAAAATCGCAGCCGGTTTTGGCGCGCACGTCTTCGATACTCACACCGGGGAACAACTCCTTCAAAGCCAGGCCCTTGCCCGCAATCACATCAAACACACACAGCTCGGTGATGATCATGCTGACCACGCCCTTGCCGGTGACCGGCAGGCTGCACTGCTCCAGCACTTTTGAGCTGCCGTCTTTGGAGGTGTGTTCCATCAGGACGATGACCTTCTTTACACCCGACACCAGATCCATGGCGCCGCCCGGACCCTTGACCATTTTGCCTGGCACCATGAAGTTTGCCAGGTCGCCGTTTTGTGCCACTTCCAGTCCACCGAGTATGGACAGGTTGATATGACCGCCGCGGATCATGGCGAAAGAATCGGCGCTGGAAAAAATACTCGCGCCGGGTAGCGCAGTGATGGTTTGTTTACCGGCATTGACCAGATCTGCATCAACACCCGCTTCTGCCGGGAAGGGCCCGATGCCGAGCAAACCGTTTTCCGACTGCAGGGTGACGGTCATGCCGTCGGGAATGAAGTTGGCGACCAGGGTTGGTATACCGATGCCCAGGTTCACGTAATAACCGTCACGCAATTCCTGCGCGGCGCGCTTGGCCATCATGGTGCGCTCCGGTGAATCCTTCTTGGCGCCGGTGCCAGCGACCGTGCGAAACTCAATACGCTTCTCGTAGTTCACGCCTTGAAAAATTCGGTCAACGTAAATGCCGGGGGTATGGACCTGATCGGGATCGAGTTCACCCACTTCGACCAGCTCTTCGACTTCGGCAATACAGACCTTGCCGCAAGTTGCGACCATCGGATTAAAGTTGCGCGCGGTTTTGCGATAAATCAGGTTGCCGGCCTTGTCGCCCTTCCAGGCTTTGACGATGGCAACGTCGGCGGTGATGCCTTCTTCCAAGACATACTCAACACCCTTGAAGACCTTGGTTTCTTTGCCTTCCGCCAGCTTGGTGCCGGCCGCGGTGCGGGTGTAAAAGCCGGGGATGCCGGCGCCACCGGCACGCAGCCGCTCGGCCAAGGTGCCTTGGGGAGTTAATTGCAGTTCGAGTTCGTTGGCCAGCACCTGGCGCTCAAATTCTTTGTTCTCGCCGACATAAGAGGCGATGACTTTTTTGACCTGCTTGGTGCGCAGCAAGAGCCCCATGCCAAAATCATCAACACCGGCGTTATTGCCAACGATGGTCAGATTTTTGACGCCGCTATCCACCAGCGCACTGATCAGATTTTCCGGAATACCGCACAA
>JAYUQF010000534.1:0-2766 GCA_043756885.1 Pseudomonadota bacterium | reverse complement strand
GCGGCGGCTTCGGCGACGAATGGACGCTCGTGCCGGTGGCCTTCTTTGCGCGCCCCTTCGGGTTTTCGCGCGACCGCCTGAGTATGGAGTTCACTGCTTTCCCCATCATCAGCGGGCCCGATCGCGGCTGGCAAGGCCTCAAAACCAAACTGCGTCTGAATTATAAAGTCTCGCAATTTGTCAAAGCCCAGCTGATCTTCAACGGTTATGACGGTGGTGCCGCGACCGACACCTACGGTCAATACAATCAATGGGACAACATCGGCTGGGAATTAAGCTATGAATTCTGAAGCGCGAAACTTGGCGGTTGTGGTCCGTTATCTACATTGCACAGTCTCACCGCGATGGTGGGTGCTGTTGCTGATCTGCGCGCTGCCCCTGGCCGGGTTCGCGCACGAGCATGACGAACAGTGGAAGACCCTCGAGCAAATGTCGGAGGCAGACAAGGCCCTGTTTGATCCCAGCACCTCAACACCCCGTGACGGCACGATTACCTATATTCCCGCCGAAGCGTATCCCTTCACAGCGCCCTATACATCGGAAGAAATGGGTTACCGCAGCAGTGAATTTGTGCACATCTCGCGCTGGCCGCTGCAGATCGTCGACCTGTTCGGGGTGGTGACAAGCACCGGTTATATCAATCAAGGCGTGTCGGTGAGTTATACGGCGCCTATTGGTCGCTCTGGCCTGGAAGGGTACATCCGCGATGTTAAACCCGGCGAAGCCTATGCACGCTGGACCCTATTCGATGTTTTCCCGCCGGAGTCCGAAGGCGCTCAGCAACTGTGGTTACCCAAGCGCACTGACAAAGAACATCGCGGCAAAATGGATTTTTATGTTTACTCCGAACAACTGCGCCGCGTACGCCGCCAGCCGGAGCCGCGCCGCGATCAGCGCTTCCCGGATAACTCGCAGACCTTCGACGACGTCATCGGTCGCGATCCGTGGGAACTCGAATGGCAGTTGCTCGGCACCGACGTATTGTATGAAACGGTGCGTTTCCCGAATACGCGTCCGACCATCACGCTCAACCGGCACGGCAAAGGTTTTGTCGAAGTGCAATCTACCGCGCTGAAATTAATGGGGGACTCTTATCCCCATTACCGTGGCGATGGTGGTGTCGATTGCTGGGTAATAAAAGCGACCATACGTGAAGACTGGCTGCCGGGTTATGGCGAGAAGACGCTGATCTTCTGGCTCGATAAACATCTTTTTTATCCCTTGCGCATGGAAAAATACAGTCCCACCGGCGAGCTCATGATGGTTGAAGCACGCCACGCGGACATCGAAAACCCGGCCCTAGGCGACTTTGGTTATTCGTCCCAGATTACGGTTTATTGGAACGTTGAATACGACCTGGTGGGTTACAGCATGCACGACGGTCAAGCACCGCGTCAGTGGACCGAAGAAGAGTTGAAAACCGTTTTTACGCCAGAGTTCATGCGCCGCAAATGGATGATCACACCGATCAAAACCCAGGCGCTGATCCGCCAACCGGATCATTTTTTCCTGCGTCCACATCTGTATCCAGGTCGTTTTCCCGGTGAGCGCAATCCTGTCGTGTCGGCCGAAGTACAGGCCCGTATCGATGCTCAGGAAGCCGCTGGCCATTTAGTTTTTGTCACCCCCGGTGGTGACGCAGCCCAAGCCCAGACGGAGCCTCGCGCTGCGCAATGAGCCGGGCACAACCCAGGCTGGCGATGCTGGCAGCGATGGCTGCGCTGCTGGTCATGGGTTGCGGCGAAACACCGCCGCCCGCGAAGACTGCGCTGGAAGGTCAGCCGGGCGGCCCGTATCGGATGACACTTGCCCTCGACCCGCCGCAACCCGCCGCAACCGAAGAAACACACTTAACCTGGCAGCTGACCCACAGCGCGAGCGGCGCAGCGGTCACCGATTTACAGATCCTGCACGAACGGGTGGTGCACAACTTCATCGTTAATCTTGACTTCAGTAGCTTCGCCCATATTCATCACGAAGATTTTCGTGCCATAACCGCTGATGATCGCAAGCGTGGGACTTTTACCCTGCCCTATCGTTTTCCCAGCGCGGGGCGCTATCGCGTGGTCAGCGATTTCACCCATCGCAATCGCAACTGGATAAAACAATTCGACGTCGTCGTGGGTAATCCGTCTGCGCCCAGCGCAGCGGTCGCGGATTTCGCGCGCAGCCGCCAGGTCGACGATATCCTTGGTAATTTGTCGCTCTCACCACCGGTCCCGCTCGCTGGATATGAAACCGAACTGGTATTAAAACTCACGCGCGATAGCGGGCCGGTCACCGATCTGGCGCTCGTGCTCGGCTCGGAAGTGCATGTCGCGGTATGGCGCGAAGATGGCCAACACTTCGGCCATACCCACAGTTACACACCGCACATGGCCAGCATGCTGCGCGCCATGCATGACCAGACCACTGACGCCAAACGTCGCGGACAGATGATGGCCGACATGATGGTCATGATGATGAGCATGCCAGCGGAGCTGGTATTTCACGGCCCGGAGGTCCCCGTGCACTACGTGTTCCCCGAGCCCGGCATTTATCACGTGTTTCTGCAGTGCGCACCGGGTGGCAAACCGCGTGTTTTCCATTTTGCACTAGCGGTACAGCCCTGGCGTGAGGGCCTGCAGACCCACATTGATTCCATCGTCACAAGTGCTGGCGAACATTAGGACCCTGGTCAGAATAATCTCGTCAACACCGAGGGTGATCCTGAGTGGTTGGCGCAAGGCGCGATTTGCGGGCAATAGCGGGGCTATTGCCAAGAAT
>JAYUQF010000533.1:0-2770 GCA_043756885.1 Pseudomonadota bacterium | reverse complement strand
TGGTGGGGAATGTCTTGTCCCTCACTTTTTGACCCTGTATGCACTGGCTTGCGCAAGATTGGGTCTGCCCGACTTAGGTAACTCCGCAGTTAATCAGGCGTGTACGTTGATTGAGCGCAACGATGAACGCTGGTGTGAAGCCGAACTCCATCGAGCAGCGGCCGCGCTTCTGTTGCTCGACGAAGACAGCGCGACGCGCGAAGTGGCCCGGACCGAACTTGACACGGCGCTGCGTATTGCTCTGCAACAGCACGCGCTACTCCCCGCGCTGCGGGCGGCGTCCGATATCGTCAGGTTGACAGTAGATAGCGACCACGCTGAGCGCGAACAAGAAGTTCTTGGTGGCATCCTCGCGCAATTCACTGAAGGCTTCGATTACGTTGATGTGGTGAGGGCCAGGGCGCTCTTGGTCAAATGACAAGCAGACACGTGCCGCTGAATCCAGACCGCGGTCTAAACTGTCTACCAGTATCATCAAAGGATCGGACTCAAATCTAAGATGTGACCCGACCCAAGGCGCTTGACCAAGCAACGCCGACTGCCACTAGGCGCACCCAGGGCAATTCAATTCGATCAATGCAGGGAGAACGTTTATGTTAAAGCCGAAGATTGAATGCGACTATTCATCGCTGAGTTCTGAGGAATGGAAGTCGCTGCCGGAAGGTTTTGGATCTGGCGGGGGCCGCTGGAAATTGTTACACGTGTCGCCGGAAGCTGGAGCGTGGACCGCGGCTTTTTTTTATCCACCAGGAGCATCTGTTCCAAGCCACGTGCACGTTGGTCCGGGCGAGTACTTCATGGTCCGAGGAAAACTCGAAGTTCGCGGTGGTGAACACGATGGCGGCGTCACCGCAACAGCACCTTGTTACGGATACGAGGCCACCGGCGCGGTCCATGAGCAGACTCTGTTTCTCGCGGAAACTGAGGTTTACATGCGGTTTCAAGGTCCCCTGCAGTTCAACGACCCGCAAGGGCAGCCCATCATGCTCGTCGGGTGGGAACAAGTGCAGGCGCTGTGGAATGCCAGCTAAGTCAAGGGCGCTGGGCGCCCGCTTGTCCAGGCAATCACACTGCCCGTGGGACTAGCGAGGGATCTGCGTTATGTCTGAAATACCTTTTCACGCCGGGCGTCGTCGTGCACTAGGCTTGCTTGGTGCCGGAAGTTTTCTCGTCGGTGGGGGACTCAAACAAGTACTCGCTGCGAACCAGGCGCCGACGGTGCTCACAGCGCAGGCCGCGCGTCCGCAGATCCCCTATGGTGTGATGAGTGGCGACGTTAACGCTGACCGCGCCGTGATCTGGAGCCGCTGTGATCGGCAGGCGCGGATGTTGGTAGACATTGCGACTACACAATCCATGCGCGATGCACGCCGCATCGTCGGGCCGGCCGCGCTTGAAGACAGCGATTACACAGCGCGCATCCCGCTGCGTGATCTCGCGCCGGGTCAAACCCATTTTTATCGTGTCCAGTTCCAGAGTCTGGCCGATCCACGCATTCTGAGTGCGCCGGTGAGTGGCCGCTTTTGCACGCCCGGCAATCTGCAGCGCGACGTGGTGTTTGCGTTTTCGGGGGATGAAGCAGGCCAGGGTTGGGGCATTAACGAAGCCTGGGGTGGTTATCGGGTATACGAAGCCATGCGCCAGTTTGAGCCTGATTTTTTTATTCACTCGGGCGATCAGATTTACGCCGATGGTCCGCTGGTGGCTGAAGTAAAACTCGACGACGGCTCGCTGTGGAAAAACATCGTCACGCCAGCCAAGAGCAAGGTTGCCGAGACCTTGGCGGAATATCGCGGTAATTTTGCCTACAACCTGCTGGACGCGAACAAACGGCGCTTCCTGGCCGAGGTGCCGATGCTGGTGCAGTGGGATGATCATGAAACGCGTAACAACTGGTATCCCGATCAGCAAATCGGTACACAGGACGCGCGTTATCAGATCCGCAATGCCTCACAGCTGGCCGCCCATAGCAAACGCGCGATGTTTGAATACAACCCGATGGCCTTCGAGCCCAGTGATCCGGAACGGGTCTACCGTGCGTTTGCCATGGGCCCACTGCTCGATGTTTTTATGCTGGACGAGCGCAGCTATCGTGGCCCCAATAGCACCAATCGCCAAACGACCCTGGACGCTGATGCGGCTTTGCTCGGGACTACCCAGATGGCGTGGTTGAAACAGGCGCTGCGTGGTTCGAAGGCAAGCTGGAAGATCATTGCAAGTGGTATGCCGCTGTCTTTGGTGATCGCGGATCTGAATCCCGATGTGCCACAGGGCAGCTTTGAAGCCTGGGCAAATGGTGATGGTCATGCGCCCAGTGGTCGCGAATTGGAAATGGCCGACCTGCTCAGCGTTCTCATTTCCTGGGCTCGTGATTGCCTCTGCGATCGCCAATATCCCCTTCGTCGTGCAGCCGATACAACGTGCGTTCGAGGCCGTGCCCGCCGATGTCCGCGAAGCAGCGGCCTGCTGCGGACTGACGCCCTGGCAACGCTTCCTCCGCATCGAGGGCCCACTCGCGTGGCCAGGGATCCTGACGGCATCCATTCTGACCTTCGCTCACACCCTCGGCGAGTTTGGTGTCGTGTTGATGGTCGGCGGCAACATTCCAGGACAGACGAGGACGTTGAGCATTGCGATTTACGACCGCATGCAGGCATTTGACGACTACGAAGCCGGCGTCATGGCTGCGGCCCTGCTCATCATGGGCGTGGCGGCGCTGATGCTTACCACCGCGCTGTCTCGCCGGGTCGTCGCTCGCCGTGGCTGACCG
>JAYUQF010000532.1:0-7380 GCA_043756885.1 Pseudomonadota bacterium | reverse complement strand
TAACAAATGCGACTTGTATACCGTGCGGCGCAGGGCCGCGAAACCGCGGTACAACCAGCTGAGCGGCATCAGCAACCAGCGCGCAGGGTGCCGGCCGTACCAGATGTCGTCGAGCAGGTTGCGCAGCGTTTCGTTCACAGATTCGACACCGGCGCGGCGCTTGTTCGGACTCTGGTCAGAATTATGTCTACATCCGGCTGTTTCTGAGCGGCGGCGGCTGCGTTGCAATTCTTGGCAATAGCCCCGCTATGGCCTGCAAATCGCGCCCGGCTAGCACCGTTCATTAACACCCTCGGTGTTGACGAGATAATCGTGACCAGGGTCCTTACCCTCATTTTTCCGCGCGCACGCGCGTCGGAAAGGTGATCTTATACAGTCCAGCCTGGCGTGCGGCGTCCATCACATCAATTACGGCCTGGTAACTGGCAGCAGCATCGGCGCTTATGATCACGACCGGTTCGGCGCTGCCCTTATGCGCCGCACTTAATGCGCGCCGGATGGTGTTCAACTGGGTATTAAGCAGGGCCTGATTGTTAACAAAAACATTGCCCTGGTGATCGATGGCAATATCAATTTTCTCGGGCGGCTCGTTTGGCACTTCCTTACTGGCCTGGGGCAAAGTCAGCTCCATCTTCGATTCGCTGACAAAAGTAGTCGAGACCATATAAAAGATGAGCAGCACCAGCACGACGTCGATCAGAGGCGTGACGTTAAGTTCGAAATCTTCACCGCGCGGGGCACGGAAGTTCACGGTTTAGCCTCTGTGTCGGCGCGAGCGCCACCATGCAGCGCCTCGATCAGCTTAAGGGCCTCGCCCTCCATGCCAACCACAAAACCCTCGATACGGCGGTTGAAATACCGGTAGAAGATCAGCGCCGGGATAGCGACAACCAAGCCACTGGCGGTTGTAATCAAGGCCTCGGCGATACCGCCCGCAAGGATCGACGGATCGCTCACCCCCTGTTTGGTGACCGCCGAGAAAATTCGAATCATGCCGAGCACGGTTCCGAGCAGGCCGAGCAGCGGCCCGATTGAGGCGATTGTGCCGAGCACGTTAACGTAGCGGCTGAGATCGAACACCACATGACGCCCGACCTCCTCAATACTTTCTTTCATACTGATCCGATCGCGATGGCGATTGGCGAGCCCCGCAGCCAGTATCCGGCCTAGCGGCGAGCCGGCCTTGAGAGTCTGCACACGACGCTCATCCAAAACACCTGCCTGCGCCCACTGCCAAACCTGGGCGACCAGGTTGTCCGGCACCACGCGCTTGTGCTGCAAGGTCCACAAACGCTCGATCACGATCGCCAGCGCGACGACCGAGCAAGTCAGCAAGGGCAACATTATGATGCCGCCAGCAATCACCATTTCTAACACGAGTGGAATTCCTCCTGAAAAGTGTCGAGCCCGCGACCGAGCAGCGGCAGACATTAGCAAACCACGCCTTGACTCGAAAGTGGCGGTGATGAGTTCCACCTCAAGGCGAGCGCTGGTGCCACCATCCCCAATGCATAGCGCGATAGCGCTCGACTCGCAGTCCCCGTTGTGCAACATCGATGTTGATCGCGCCGCTGGTTGCGCTATTGATGACTGTCGCGCCCGCCGCGCGGTAGCGTGCCACGACCGCCTTGTGGGGTAGCCGGTAGCGGTTGTGCAGGCCGGCACCAATCAACGCCACCTGCGGTCGCACTGCCTGCACAAAAGCGGGACTCGACGATGACGCGCTGCCGTGGTGAGGCACGCTTAAGACGTCGGCGGCCAAGTCCCGACGGTCACGCTTGAGCAGCGCATTTTCGACCCCAAGCTCAATATCGCCGCTTAACAACACACGACCATAAGCGCCATGCACTCTCAGCACACAGGATCGATCGTTTTGTTTAGGGAACGATTCACCCACACGTGGATGCACAATCTCGAAGTGCACACCGTCAACCTGCCAGCGCAGCGGCGCACGACAGGGCTCCACCACAACGCCATTGGCCAGCGGCAATGGCTCGCTGCTCAAAACACGCGCGACCGGCACTTGCGACACAATCGAAGCGGCGCCGCCGGCATGATCGAGATCGCCGTGACTGATCAACAGAGTATCGAGACGCGCCACACCGAGCGCCCGTAGTGCCGGCAGCACAATTCGCTCGCCGGCATCACCGCCTTCCCACCAACGTGGTCCGGTGTCGTACAGCAGTGCATAACTGCGGGTGCGTACCAGCACAGCAAGACCCTGGCCAACATCAAACTGTGTGACGCGGATTTCACCGTGATGCAAGGGCCGCTCGCGCGGCACGATGATGACGGCCAACAGGAGCACACCGAGCGCGCGGCCGGGCACTGCACGCGGCAAAGCCAGCAGGACCAGCGCACCACTCAACAGTGCCGCACCGCTCAGACCGAGTTCATGGCTCAAGACCAAGGGCGGCGCACCAGCGATCCAAGTCAAGCATTGTTCGAGCGGTGCCCACAAACGTGCCGCGCAGTCCCACAACAAGTCCGCAGCCAGCGGCGCGACGGGCGCACACAGCATGCCGAGCAGTATCAGTGGCACGACGAAGATGTTGGTCCACGGCACCGCCAGCAAGTTGGCAAGCGGCGCGCACCATGACACTTCGCCGAACAACGCGGCGGTGAGTGGTGCAAGTGCGCAGGCCATCACCACATGGGTGCGCCATGCCAAGCGCAGCGGATGCATACGCCGATGGACCGCGGCCAGCATGATCAGCACAGCCACGGCGCCAAAAGACAGCCACAAGCCGCTGCCAAGCAGGCACAGGGGATCCCATGCGACCAGAGCCACCAGACTTACGAGAAAGGTATCCCAACTCAGTGCGCGACGGCCGCATAGCACCGCTGCAGCGGCCACGCCTACCATCACCGCAGCCCGCACCGAAGGTAGCCCCGCACCCGCCACCAAGGTGTAGGCCCCGGCTACGAGTGCACTGGCGATCCAGGCCGCGCGCAGCACCAGATAGTCCTGGCGCCATGCCCACAGCAATCCCAACAGCCAACGACACAGCACAAAACACCAGCCTGCGGCGAGGGTGATCTGCAAGCCCGAGATCGCCAGTAGATGTGCCGTGCCCGTGCGGCGCATGACTTCCCATTGCGCTGGTGTCAACGCACTGCGATCGTCGACCGCTAAAGCCTTGATGGCCGCCACGGCAGTGGCGTCGACAACGGCCTGCTCAATGCGTCTTGCGAGCCAGGCCCGCAGGCCATCAAGTTGTTTACGGGTTGCGATATGCGCGCAATGGTTGCCGGGATGGACAATGACGTAACCACTCGCGCCAAGATGACGGACCAGGGCTGCACGTTCGACATCCATACCGCCCGGATTGGCCAAGCCATGGGGGCGGTGCAGACGCACACGCAATTGGCACCAATCACCTAAACGCAGGGACCGTGGTGCCTCGCGCCATGACACCCGTAAGCGCCCCGGCAAGGTCTTGACCTCACTACCGCGCATCTCACTATCAGCGAGCTCGAACATAAGCCCGGTTTTGCCTGGCATGGGAAAACTCGCCACGCGTGCACCGATCACCAGGCCGTCGTCCGCCAACGCAGGCGGCAGCAGATCATGCTCGGCCTCATGAATTGTCCAGGCGGCCCAGACAAAACCGCACAACAGAAAGCTGAACGGGAAGAAGCGCCGGTTCTGCAGACACAGCACCATGCCCGCCAGCGCGCACAGTGCAACAACGTGTGACGGCGCGGACAGCAGGCCGCACAGCGTACCGATTACGAATAGGAGGCCGGCAATACGCATTCGTCATCCATGACAAAAGAGGGCGGGTAAGGACCGCATGAGTGTAACCCAATTGGTGTTTGCGCGTGTCGCAGCGTGACTGACGCAGGCGTGGGCATCATCGCGTAATGGGCTCCTGGAACCCTCTCGTCTGCTGCCCGATTATTGTGAACCTGCGACCAACAAACGCCCTTCCTCAAGTCGCAAGCGACGTTGCATGCGCGCAGCGATGCGTTCGTCATGGGTCACCACCACCACCGCAGCGTTCTGATCGCGACACAATTCCAGCAGCAAATCACAAGCCGTCGCAGCGTTGCGGGCGTCGAGATTGCCAGTTGGTTCATCGGCCAGCAGACAGCGGGGTGCTCCGACCAGTGCACGGGCGATCGCAACACGCTGACGCTCCCCGCCTGACAGTTCGGCCGGACGATGTTCAACGCGGTGCCCCAGCCCGATGCGCTCTAACATCAGGCGCGCGCGGTCCGCAGCTTCGTTCGCCGCGCAACGGCCAATCAAGAGTGGCATGGCGACGTTTTCCAGGGCTGAAAATTCCGGCAACAGATGGTGAAACTGATAAACAAAGCCGAGATTCTGATTGCGTAAACGGGCGCGTTCGCGCTCGCTGGCACGCGCCAGATCCGCGCCACACAGTTGCACGCTGCCGGTGTCAGGTATATCGAGCCCACCGAGCAGATGTAACAGCGTGCTCTTGCCCGATCCCGAGGCGCCCGTGATGGCCAGGGTTTCGCCCGCGGCGACACGCAGATCGATGCCTCGCAGCACTTCCACCACGCTCGCACCATCGTCGAAACGACGCCCCACGCCACGACAATCGATTACCGTGTCATTCATGGCGCAGTCCTACGCTCAAGTTTGTGGTGGCCGCCAGCCAGGCCGGGTATAGCGGCGCGGCGAGACTCAATAACGCCGCCAATACCGTCGTGACAATAAAATCGCCGCTGCGCAGCTCCGAAGGAATCGTGCTGATGTAATAAATATCCGGCGACAACACCTTAAAACCAAGCAACCGCTCAACCCCGGCAACCAGTCCATCGATGTTAGCCGCCAACAAGGCACCACAGCCAATGCCCAAAATCACCCCGATAGCGCCCGTCACACCACCCTGCACGAGAAATATCCACATGATGTCGCGCCGCTGCAAACCAAGCGAACCCAACATCGCGATATCGGAGCGTTTGTCGGTGACCGCCACGACCAGAATTGACACCACGTTAAACGCCGCGATACCGATGGCGAGCGCGAGGATCACAAACATCACGGTTTTTTCGATGCGCAGTGCACGAAACAGATTCTGATGGGTGTCGGTCCAGTCGCGAATATCATCGCCCTCTGCCGCGCGGCCGAGCGTCGCAGCCAGCGCACGCTTGACGGTCTTGGCCTCGTCGGCGTCAAACAGCTTGACGCGCACGCCATCAATGCCATTGCCGCTGCGAAACAGTCGCTGGGCGTCAGCCAGATTGATCAGTACCAGACCGGAGTCGTATTCCTGCAGGCCGAACTCGAATACCCCGGTGATTACAAAACGCTTGAGACGCGGCACCAGGCCAGCCGGCGTGACGCTCGGCTGCGGCGTGATCAGGGTCAGCCGATCACCGGGCCCAACCCCGAGCGACTGCGCCAGTTCGCGACCAATCACGACCCCAAATGGCGTGCGCGCAAGATCGGCCAGGGAACCGGCCTTGAGATGGGTTGCGAGCTGCGTAACAGCGCGTTCACGCGCGGCATCGATACCACGCACCTCAACCGCCCGCACCGTGCCGTGATCGGCAACCAGCACATCGCGCGTGACATAGGGTGCCGCCGCCGCAACGCCCGGCTGTGCGCTGATCTGATGCAACAATGCCGTCGCATCACCCCGCGCGCTACCATCAACTTCACTATCGACTTCGATGTGGGCGGCAAGGCCGAGGATGCGATCGCGCAGCTCACCTTCGAAACCATTCATAATCGACAATATCGTCAACAACACCGTCACCCCGAGTGCCGTAGCGACTATCGCCGTCAGGGAAATGAAGCCACTGAAATGATTGCCACGCCGCGCATAGATGTAGCGAATACCAATGAACCAATCGAGCGAAATAATCATGGGCGCCGATTATAGCCGCAAGCGCAGCGCGCCCCGTGGTACGTCAGTGCGATGCTGAACATCCTCGCGCTCGAAACTGCGACCGACGCCTGTTCAGTAGCGATTATGAGTGGCGATGCGGTGTTTGAGGTGCACGAAGTTGCAGCGCGCCAGCATACCGACTTGCTCTTTGCCATGATTGAACGGGTGCTGGCCGAAGCAGGCCTGGCGCGCAGCGCCGTGGATCTGATCGCTTTTGGTCGCGGTCCAGGTGCATTCACCGGCGTGCGCATAGCAGCGGGTGTCGCGCAAGGCATCGCGCTTGCCAACGACGTGCCCCTGGCACCGGTCTCGACCTTGGCCGCGCTCGCGGCAGGTGGCGCCCGCCTTTACGGCGGGCGTCAAATTCTGGCGGCACTGGACGCGCGGCGTGCACAAATCTATCTGGCCGCGCTGCGTTTTGACGCTACCAATAACATCGGCGAGAGCGTGATCGCCGACTGCGTGCTGGCGCCTGAAGCCGTTGTGCTTGCCGCACCCGCGCAGTGGCTTGCAGTGGGCAACGCTTGGTCGACTTACCACGCGCGTTTTGCCGCTGATGTTGCTGCCATTCCCCGGCGCGACCTGCTCTACCCGCACGCCCAGGATGTGGCGCGAGTGGGCGGCGCCCTGCATGCACGCGGCGACAGCGTGGCCGTGGCCGATGCCTTGCCTACCTATTTGCGCGGCGCGGTGGATTAATCGCGGCCATAACTGCAGCCGGCAAATTTAGTCTACGGCGCCAAGCCCACGCGCCATTTGTGCCCCACGGTTAGTCTGCCGCCAGCGAGGGCCTCGCTGACGCAGACCGACGGGCTCCACAAGCCCCGCGCCTGACACCAACAGCGCTGCATGTCGAGCAGCGCTGGCCGCTTTTGCGCACCTGCTCCTAACGCCCTGATCTGGTTCGCGATCCCGCTGGTTTTCCCGGATTTATACCCAAGTTGTGCCCAGGTTGCGGGCCACTAATCCACAAAAGAACCACACTATCTTGTGGTTGTTAAATTTCTTGACCACATATTCTTGTGGTGCTATACAGTCGCCGTCAACGGTCACACAACAAAAGCGAACGGGCGCCCAAGTGCCCGTCAGTGCCACGTAGAAGAACGTCAGGGGGCGACATGGAATTTGAGAGTGCGGCTGTCCGTAGGGAAAGTGTTTCGGCCCAAGTGGCCTACGGCCACGGCGAGTCCACGGCGGAGATCAGCGCCACCGCCCCGGGCGAATTCAAGGTTATCCGCCGCAATGGCAAGGTCACGAGCTTCGACGGCAATAAGATTCGGGTTGCTCTGACCAAAGCTTTCCTCGCTGTCGAAGGCAGCAGTGCAGCCGCATCTACCCGCATCCATCAGCGCGTTGATGACTTGGCCGAGCAGATCCTCACCGCCCTGACCCGTCGTATGCCCGCCAGTGGCGCGACCCACATCGAAGACATCCAGGACCAGGTTGAACTGGCCCTCATGCGTGCCGGCGAACACAAGATTGCGCGCTCTTACGTGTTGTATCGCGAAGAGCG
>JAYUQF010000531.1:0-7401 GCA_043756885.1 Pseudomonadota bacterium | reverse complement strand
TCGCGTCGTAACCGAGCATCGCCAGCAACTCAATGCAGCGCGCGGTCAGATCGGCGGTGCCCGGATCGACCAGCGCACCATGGTCAGCAAACGGGATCTTGTTCAAATACTCGTTGTTGTTACCGATATCGAACGCGCCCCAGCTGCCGTCCGGGTTCTGCATACCCAGCAGCCAGTTCAGCGCCTGGTTGATGCGTTTGCGCTTGTGTTGTTTGTCGTGGGCGCCAGCACGCAGCAGCGCCATTAACACCATGCCGGTGTCATCCACATCGGGGTATTTGTCGTTTTCGTACTGAAAGGCCCACCCGCCGGACTCAAGCCCCGGCGCGCGGTCCGACCAATCTCCAGTTACGAATATCTGATGATCAAACAACCATTCCACCGCCTGCTGCACCGCGGGGTGGTCGCTCTGGGCGCCGGCCTCTGTCAAAGCACTTAAAGACAGACACGTGTCCCAGATCGGCGACACACAGGGCTGCACGTAGGTCTCACTCTGGCCATCGAGAACTAGATCTTCGATAGCCTGTACGGTGCGCACAAAATCGGCGTCGTCTTCCGGGGCACCCAGGATGCGCAGCGCCATGGCGGCGTTGGCCATGGCAGGATAGATGGCACCGATGCCGCCCTTGCCCTTAGTGTGATCACGCATCCACTTCTCAGCGAGTTTCAGCGCGCGACCACGGATGGCATGGGGAATCATCGGTTCGCAAACCTTGATGAACCGGTCAAGCAGAATGAAAAAGCTTTTAAGCGGGCTACGGATGCTGAAGCTATCCAGGTTGCGCAGCTTTTTGGGTGGCGTGTGGAATAACTCGGCCACGCCTAAGTGGTCGTCAACATGTATCACCGGACGCTTTGCGAACAAAATCAGCAGCGGCACAATCACGCAGCGAGACCAGTAAGAGACCTTGCTCAAGTTGAAAAACCACCAGCGCGGTAAAAACATGATCTCAACCGGCATGGCCGGCACGGTGCGCCAGGGCAGCTGACCGAACACGGCCAGCGCGATACGCGTGAAAACATTGACCTTTTCGGCGCCGCCATTGGCCAGCACCCATTGTCGGGCGTGCGCCATGAACAGCGTGTGCTGGTCCTGGCCCATCATCTTGAGCGCAAAGTAAGCCTTGACCGTGGCGCTCATGTCACCCGGACCACCGTGGTAGAGCGACCAACTGCCATTGCGATTCTGACGGCGCTGCAGGTAACGCGTGATGCCCTCCTCGCGTTCCTCGTTGGAGCGGCCGAGAAAGTGCTGGAGCAGGATGTACTCCGAGGGAATGGTGACATCGGCTTCGAGATCAAAACGCCAATGGCCGTCCTGCGCCTGCCGATTGAGCAGCGCCTGCGAGGCGCGGTTGAGGCAGGCCTGCACCGCATCCACCGCACGTTCGAGCGGCTGTACGACTCGTTCCTGCCACAGACCGGCACTGGCTTCAACTCGCTGGTCGGTGCTAGCGCGTGTATGCATTTGTTGTTCTTCGAACATATTTTGGTGAGTGCACGCGGAGCATGCGCGGGCGTGCCCCTGTTGTTTCTTGCTTAGGCTGCGGCATGAAAAACGGCCGCGCTCCGTGAAGAGCAAGCCCGACCGGGCTAGACCGAAATGCCGATCGAAGATTGCTGTTATGCAGCATTCGACCATGCCGCCACACAGTTGTCACCGTCGGACATTGCAAGCGGTCAAACATTCCGGCACCTAGCGCACAAACAGCAAGTAGCGGGCGTGAGATGCGCCGGACGATGCAGGTTTGTGGTTATCCAAGTGCATGGAGATCTGCCCAGCAAGTGCTGTCGCTCATACCACCGTTTTCGCGCGGGTCGCCCGGGCCAGACACACCACTATCGCGATTGTTACGCAACCGGGACCGCTGTCGCGCGCCCAGCCTTCGTTGTTTTATGTATACGTCGATACTCCCCCATAGTTGGGGGCATTGCAAGGATTTGCGCCTAAAATCAGACAGATCCTCGCTAGATTTGATGCATAAAAGCAACGCCGGTCAACCGCGCTCAATTGGCCTCAACGCTATTGCAGCGCGCGACTGGTGGCGACGCAAGCCAGTTCACCCCGTGAAAATCCGCCCGGTAGCCCCGCCACAAATTCGTCAAAAGGAAGAGGCTCACTGAAGAGATAACCCTGTACCGCATCGCAGCCTTCGCTCATCAGCAGTTCCAACTGCGCGCGAGTCTCAACACCTTCGGCGATAACCCCGAGCCGCAGCGCGCGACCCAGAGCGATAATCGCGCGTGTGATCGCCTCCTCGTCCGGGTTACCGGGCAGGTCGTGGACAAAACTGCGGTCAATTTTCAGGCCATCGATGCGGAAGCGCTTGAGATAGGAGATCGAGGAGTAACCCGTGCCAAAATCATCGAGATAAAGCGCGATTCCCATCGCCTTCAGCGCATCGAGCTGCGCGCGACTACTGTCATCGTCGTCCAACAAAATACTCTCGGTGATCTCAAGCACCAGTTGATTGGGGTCGGCGCCGGTCTCTTCTAGGATGCGCTCCACCAGCCAGCCAAGATTACCCTGGCGGAACTGCACGGTAGAGAGATTCACCGCGACACTCAGGTTATCGTAGCCAAGCTCGCGCCATCGACGCTGATCGCGACACGCCTGGCGCAACACCCACTCGCCAATCGGAACGATAAGACCACTATCCTCGGCCAGCGGCACAAACCTGCCCGGCATCACGACACCCAGACTCGGATGCCGCCAGCGCAACAAGGCTTCCGCACCCACCACCTGTCCCGTCTGCAGGCACAGCTTTGGCTGGTAGCACAAAAACAGCGCGTCGTCGGCCACCGCCCTGCGCAACGCGGCTTCCATTTGCAGGCCCTCGTCGGTTGCCGCCTGTAACGCCGGCGTGAATACACAGACCTGGCCGCGCCCTTGTTTTTTGGCGCGGTGCATGGCGTTGTCGGCCTTACACAGTAGTTGCGCCACTTCCCCGGCAACCACCTCGTGGCCGGCACAAAAGCTCACACCGATACTTGCGGTAACCGTAATCTCCTCGCCACGCACATAAACCGGTTCCGCCAGTCCGCTCAGAATTTTCTGACACAGGGGCTCGACCTCGACAGGGTCGTTGAGGTTTTCGAGCAATACAGCAAATTCGTCGCTGCCGGTGCGCGCGATAGTGTCGCCCTTGCGCACACAAGCGCTGAGGCGATAAGCGACCGTCACCAGCAGTTCGTCCCCTGCCCCATAACCGTAGGTTTCATTAATCGACATGAAACGATCAACGTCCAGCGAAATAACCGCGACTAGCCGCATTGACGGTCCGGCGCGGCGCACTGCCTGCTGAACCCGGTCGTGGAATAGCTCGCGATTGGCGAGCCCGGTCAGTTTGTCAAACTGCGAGAGGAAGGCCAGATGGCGCGAGGTGTGTTTGCGTTCGATGGCGTAGCGCAGTGTTTTTATCAGCAGGGCGCTGTCGTTCAAGCCCGCTTCGAGAAAATCGTCGGCGCCGGCTGCCAACGCGCCCGCTATCGCCGGCTCATCTGCTGAAGAGGCCAGCACCAGCACCGGCAGGCAAGGATCACTCGCCTGAATATCGCGCAACGCTTCGAGCTGATTGCCGCCAGCAAATTGCAAGGCAAGCACAACGGCGTCGAATTTCTGACTGCCCAATTGCGTGAGCGCAGCCGTCAAGCTCGACACCGCCTGCAGACTGATCGTTATCGTCCCAGGCAGGTTTTTGATCTGACGCCGCACTGCGCTGACAAGGCGGGCGTCGGGTTCGAGCAACAGTAGGCGCAACTCGCCAACGGCCCGCAACTTTGGCATCGCGCGGCCGCCGGGAAGCTTTCTGGACGCTAATCGAGGTGGCAGGTTAGCGCCCGCAGACGGCGCGTTTCCACCAGCCCCACCGCTATGCTTTTTCATAAAATTTAGACAGTAACAGTGATGTTCTTCACAAACTTATCACAAGTTGGATTTAACACGCTATCTATGCTCGGAATTTTTCGCGCTCGCATCCAGGCAAGCCGCACTCCAAGACGCGCAGCAAGCTGCGGCCCTGGCACCGAGGGTTACATCGTTGAGATCCAGTAGCCTTAAATACCAAGCTGCGCGCGCCGCAGTGTCGTTCAGCGCCCACCATATTCAACAAAGCCGCGGCTCAGTACCGGCGCACCGCGTCCGTCGTGAACGGCAAACGTGAGCGCACCGGGGGTGGTTTCGGCCGCTGTCAGGGTCAAGGTCGCGGGCATTTGCACCATGCCGCTCATGCGGCAGCCGAGACGTGTCACGCGGCCCGGGACACCGCCCAGAAGGTTCGCCACCAGATAGGACACTGCGAGCGCGAGGGTCGCGGTGCCGTGCAGGATGATGTCGGGCAGGCCGGCGGCGAGCGCATGGGCACGGTCGGTGTGGATCGGATTCCAGATCCGCGCGCATTCGGTGTAGATATGCGCGAGGCCAGCGGGCACTTCGATGGTGTGACCGGCGTCTTGTGGTGCGGCTTCGTGTGTTGCTGCGGGCGGCCACGCCGGTGGCGTTTCCATCGCCCGAGGCGCACCGTCGATAGCGACGCCGCGATATAGCGTGCCCTGATAGGTGCGGGCGACGAGCGCGCCCTGTTCGTCGCGTGTGTCGAGGCGCTTGACGAGCAAGGCGCCGGGGCGGCGCGCTTCGAGGGCGATGGCCGTCGCCGTGACATGCAGGCGTTCACCTGCTCGGACCGGGCGCAGTAGGTGCAAGTCGTGCTCAGCATGCACCGCGCTGGCCTTCTCAGCCGCCGACATCGTGCCTGCTTCGGTGCCCTGTCGGAGCGCGACGATGGCATCCCATTCGAGACACACCGGGAACAGCGGGTGATGGGTAAGCGTTGCGCAGGTGTCGAAGTAACACGGCGCGCGTTCGCCCAAGGCTGCGGCGTAAGCCATCAGCCAGCGTGCGTCGGCGGTGTAGCTGAACGGGCCACTCGAAGCGCCGACAAGGGTGGTGGGCAACGGCATGCGGTGATTATAAGTGGACTGCGGTGATGAGCAGCTGCCCGTCGTGCGCGCGTGTAATCAAGATGATTGCGCGAGCGCGTCATCCAATGCCAGGCCGAGGCGCCGACAGATCTCGTCTATTTCGTCTGGCTGCACGATTAAGGGTGGTGCCAGCACTAAACTGCGGCCGGCAGGTCGGGCCACAACACCCCGCTTCAACAAGGCGCTGTAAACACGCTCCAACACCGCGTCGGCGTCGTTATTCAAGGGACGATCGTCACTGCCCCTGCGCAGAAAATCGACCCCGGCGGCCAGCCCGGTGCTGCGCACCTCACCAACCAGGGGATGACCGGCATAAGCCTGCAGTGCGCTGCGCAGGCGCTCGCCCATGCGTGCGGCATGGGCGACGAGTCCGTCGCGCTCGATGATCTCCAGGGTCTTCAATGCCGCCGCTGCACCCACTGGATGCGCGGCATAAGTCGCCGCGTGGGCGAGAGTGCCCACACGCTCTGATCCGCTTTCAAGCTCGTCGTAGAGTTGCGCGCCAATCGCGATGGCTGACAAGGGGAAATAGCCCGAAGTAATGCCCTTGGCCATGGTGACGTGGGTGGGCGTGAGGCCAAAACGCTGACTGCCCCACAATGCGCCGGTGCGTCCGCAGCCCGTGATCACTTCGTCGGCGACCAGGGCTATGCCGTGGGCTTCGAGTACCTGTGTGATTGCCGGAAAGTATGCCGCTGGCGGCAATTTGAAACCCGCCGAAAAACTCACCGGCTCACAAAAAAACGCAGCGATGCTGTCGGCCGGTTCGCGTGCGATCAGCGCTTCGAGTTCGCGCGCCAGGCGCGCGCAGAACTCGGCAGCGCTCTCGCCCGGCACGCGCTCGCCGTGATAGTCCGGTTGTGCGACGTGACGGAAACCTGCGATGGGCAGCGCAAATTCTTCGTGATGTCCGCCGGTCAGGCTGGCGCTCGCGAGGGTGCCACCGTGGTAACTGCCGTGGCGGCCGATGATCGTGGTGCGTGTGGCCTGGCCGCGTGCGACCGCGCCAAAACGCAGCAGTTTGATCAGGAAGTCGTTGGCCTCGGAACCGGTTGAGGCAAATAGAATATGCGCATGCGGCACGGGCACCAGGCTGACCAGTTTTTCAGCCAGCTCCAAGGAGGCACGCGAAGTGCGATGCATGGCCGAGACAAAAAATGGCAGCTCGCGATATTGCTTTTCAATGGCGTCGATCAGCTCGGTGTTCTGATAGCCGAGTGCGGCAACGTAAAAAGAGGCGGTGGCTTCAATGTACTCGCGGCCATCGCTGTCATAAACGTAGATGCCGCGCCCGTATTCGATGAAGCGGGTATCGCGGGCGGTATTCTCCGCCACGCGCTGAAAGCCGAGCAGCATAGGCAGACGTTCGTCTTCTGCCGGGCCGGATAAGTGCTTCGCCATCGCAGCTCCCCTGGCTAGCGTGTTTAATGTCCGCGCGCGTGACGCAACGCCGCGCGCCGCGCAGTCGTTGCTGCGATGTCAACCAGCAGCGTATCGCCCTGCGGCGCGTGGCTGAACTCCACACCATAAACCTCGCGCGCATGCGCCACGGTGACATACCGTTCGAGCACGTCTTCGTGCACGCGTTCGGCTTCGCGCTCCAGCGGATCGCCGTATCCACCACCTGCGGTTTCAACACCCCGCAACCACATGCCCTTCTCCAGCACGATCTGGCCAACACTTGGCGCCCGCACTTCGCCACCATCAGCGCTGATCACATGCATCGCGCCGATATTGCCATCACCACCGCCACGCACCCCGCGTGCGGGGTTAACCTGACCATCAGCCGCAAACACCACCGTCATCGACGCGTGACTCGGCCCGTAGGTGATCTGCACACCCGGCGCGCCGCGCCGTCGTCCGGCGCCCATGGTGTCGGTCGTGAGTCGGATCTCGCGATAGTGAATGGGATAACTGAGCTCGCTCACCTCAACGCTGTCGCGATACATGAGTCCAGCCACAACCGGAATACCGTAGGTGATCCAACCATCGCTGTCGGGGCCGCCAGGGCCCCCGTTGTTGCCAATGATGAGCTGATTGACGTAGGCGTGATCGCCGTGTCGTGCGTCGTGGCCCGAGATCACGCAAAAGCCCGCGCCCATGCCGATGCCACCCTCGGCCAGGCCATAACCTTCACCGAGATCCGAAAGCGCCGCCTGCACGGTATTAAGCAGCCGGTCGGACACGTTGGTGGTCGCCACCGAGCAACTGTGGGGAAAGCGCGGAATGCCGATGGCGGCCCCCTCGCGCAACTTCACATCGACGCAGCGATAGGAGCCGCCGTTGCGTGGAATATCACCAGGCAGACAGTTGAAAATACCCGCCACCGAATTACTGATCGAACAGGCCTCGGACAGATTGAGGCCGTTGTCCATATTGTCGATGTTTTGGGTCAAATCAATTTCGATGCGTGCCGCTAGC
>JAYUQF010000530.1:0-2779 GCA_043756885.1 Pseudomonadota bacterium | reverse complement strand
TCTTTGAGCGTGCCCTTCGGCATGACCTGCGCGATGGCGTGCTTTTGCACCTTGACCTCGGTGTCCTTGGCAATTTCGAGTTTGACGAAATTGGCACCAACTTCGGTGACCCGACCTAACAAACCACCGGTGGTCACCGCTTCATCGCCCTTGCTCAGTTCGCGCACCAGCTTGGCGTGTTCCTTCTGGCGTTTCATCTGCGGGCGGATGAGGAACATGTAAAAAACCAGAAATAACACGGCCAGCGGCAGGAAACTCGCCAGCCCTGATTGTGAGGCGCCGCCGGCCGTTTGGGCCCATGCGTTGGAGATCAGGTAGTCCATGAAAAGTCTCGAAAAAGAGGCCGCGCATTATGGCACAGGCAAACGCAGGGTTGTCAGGCGCCCCCGCTCGGGCTCGTAGTGTGCGCAGTAGGCGCGTGTGAACTCGGCAAACCGGCCGGCCATGACCGCCGCGCGCGCTTGCCGCATGAGGCGCAGATAGTAGGCCAGATTGTGCATCGTGTTCAGCCGCGCGCCCAGGATCTCGTGCGAGCGGTCAAGATGGTGGAGGTAGGCCCGTGAATAATGGCGGCAGGTATAACAATCACAATTGGGATCAAGCGGCTCAGTGCTGGCACGATGCTGGGCATTGCGGATCCGCACCACACCCTGGCTGGTGAACAAATGGCCGTTGCGTGCGTTGCGCGTCGGCATCACACAATCGAACATATCAACACCGGCGCCGACTGCCGCTACCAGGTCCCCCGGTGTGCCAACGCCCATGAGATAACGCGGCCGCTCCACCGGCAGCAGCGCCGCGGTATGGGTGGTCATGGCCAGCATGTCGTCCTTGGGCTCGCCCACCGACAGACCTCCGATGGCATACCCGTCAAAACCGATGTCCAGCAGGCCCGCTGCAGACTCCGCGCGCAGCGCGGCGAAAACCCCACCCTGAACAATACCAAACAGGGCGCCGGGCCCCGCATGGGCGGCCTTGCTGCGCGCCGCCCAACGCAGGCTCAAACGCATGGACTGCGCCGCCTGGGTAGGCGTTGCCGGGTAAGGTGTGCACTCGTCAAACACCATGACGATATCGGCGCCCAAGGCACCCTGCACCTGCATGGAGATTTCCGGCGTCAGCAGGATCTTGTCGCCGTTGATGGGTGAGCGGAAGGTCACGCCTTCTTCGCGGATCTTGCGCAAATCGCCCAGGCTCCACACCTGAAAGCCGCCGGAGTCGGTCAAGATTGGCTTGTGCCAATGCATAAAGCCGTGCAGGCCGCCGTGGGCGCCGATGATTTCAGTGCCGGGCCGGAGCATGAGGTGATAGGTGTTGCCCAGCACGATCTGCGCACCCAGATCGCTAAGTTCCTCGGGGCACATGGCCTTGACCGTGCCATAGGTGCCAACCGGCATGAAAATCGGGGTCTCGACCACACCGTGGGCCAGGGTCAGACGTCCGGCGCGCGCCGCGCCGTCGTTGGCCTGCAGTTCAAACTGCATGGTCAGCGCGCCACCTGTGCTTTGGCGCGGGTCAACCACATCGCATCGCCGTAACTGAAAAAACGATACCCGGCCGCGATGGCATGGGCATAGGCGGTCATGATGCGGCGGTGGCCGGCAAAGGCCGACACCAGCATCAACAGGGTCGAGCGCGGTAGATGGAAATTAGTCAACAGCGCATCAACCACACGAAATTGAAAGCCGTCACGAATGAACAGCCGAGTGTCGCCGCGGTAAGGGGCAAGTACGCCGGTGTCCATAGCCGCGCTTTCCAAAGCTCGCATGACAGTCGTGCCGAGCGCCAGTACACGACCGCCGCGGGCCTGGGCTGCAGCGATCATCTCGCAGACTGCCGCACTCACCTCTACGCGCTCGGCGTGCATGACATGGTCCTCGATGGAGTCACCGCGGATGGGCTGAAAGGTTCCTGCGCCAACGTGCAAAGTGATCTTGGCGATACCGACCCCGCGCGCAGCAATGTCTGCCAGCAGCGCTTCGTCGAGATGCAAACCCGCTGTCGGGGCCGCCACCGCGCCGGGTCGAGTGCCAAACACCGTTTGGTAACGCTCGACATCCTGCGCATCGTCGGCGCGGGTGATATAGGGCGGCAGCGGAATGTGGCCACTGGCCGTCAGTAAATCCGGCAGCTCGGCGCCGTCCGCACCACCGATCAAAAATAGATCCCCTTCCCGCCCCCACACCTCGATAGCGCCGGCAGGATCAAGATTAATGCGCGTGCCCGGCCGGGTCGGCTTGCTGGCACGCAGATGGGCCATGGCCTGAAACGGCGACATCATCCGCTCGATCAAAATCTCGACTGTGCCGCCCGTAACTTTGCGGCCAAACAAACGCGCCGGGATGACGCGGGTGTCGTTCAGTACCAATACGTCGCCGGCTTGGCACAAGGACAACAAGTCGGCGATGCAAGCATCGGTCCACGCCCCCACGGCTTCGCCCAACACCAACAGTCGCGCATCACGTCGCCTTGCGGCCGGATATTGCGCGATTTGGGCGTCAGGCAAGATGTAGTCAAAATCGGAGAGCTGCACGGCCGCGATATTATCAGAGCACACCCGACGGCAGTCGACCGCGCAACGCGCTTTCAATATACTCCCGGCCCTTCGCATACCTTGCCGGGATGGCGGAACTGGTAGACGCGCCAGACTCAAAATCTGGTATCCGTAAGGATGTGGGGGTTCGATTCCCCCTCCCGGTACCACGGAAACCGCTGATCGAGCCTGTTCAGCGATTTTTCTAGCAATCACATAGCAATCACCGCGACGACACACTAACCA
>JAYUQF010000529.1:0-7409 GCA_043756885.1 Pseudomonadota bacterium | reverse complement strand
CGCTGGTCAAAAGGATGAGGGTATTTGTGAATGGCACCCCCCAAGCACCAATGGTTTCCTTGAACTGCTGAAAACCATACGTGGACGGCGGGCTGAACAGCGGCCACGCAGCGGAGAATTGCGGCCACAAATACTGGTTGGTCGCAAATTTAGCGCCTTCGCCGCCCAGCCATGGCACAGAGTACATGCGGGCGTAATACAACGCGCCGAAGAACGCCGCGAAGAACATGACTTCCGAGAAAATAAACCAGCCCATGCCCATGCGGAAGCTGACGTCAACCTGCTCGTTGTACTTGCCGGTTTCACTTTCACCGATTACGGTGCCGAACCAGCCGAACATCATATAAACGAAGATCAGAAACCCGGCGGCCAGGATCATCGGCCCGAACGACATGCCGTTGAGGGAGGTTGCACCGCCGACAAACATCGTGAAAATCGCGATGGTCGCCGTGATCGGCCAGCGACTCGGCTCTGGGATGTAATAGTCTCCGTGGTCTGCGTGTGCTGCACTACTCATGACTTATTTCTCGGTTTAGATGGAATCCGCGAAGACGTTACGACTTCATGAACGCGGCTTGGCCGCTTGCACGTTTGAGGCGATCGGTTGGAGCGACTGGAAAAACGTATAGCCCAAGGTCAAGACCGTAACCTCCCGTGGCAAGCGCGGGTCGACGACAAAACGCACCGGCATGCGCCGCGTTTCGTTGGCGGCCAAAGTCTGCTGGGTGAAACAGAAGCACTCGGTCTTTTTGAAGTACTTTGCAACAGTGTTCGGTGCGACGCTGGGCACGGCTTGTCCGGCGACAGCGCCTACATCCCAATTGTGCACTTCAAATTCCACCTGGGTTTCAACGCCGGGGTGAACGAGCACCTTGTTGACCAGCGGTTTGAATTCCCAGGGCATCTGCGCGTCGACGTTGGTAACAAATTCCACCGTTATCAAACGGCTGTTATCAACCGTCAATGCCTGGGCCTGAACTTCCGTGAGGCGCCCAGTCTTGCCATTAAGCCCGGTGATGGTGCAGAACACGTTATATAACGGCACCAGAGCGTAGCCAAAGCTGAACATCACAAACGTCGCCAGCACCAGCCTGATTACAGTGCGACGGTTAGCGTCAGCGTGGGTCGGCACACTCATAAGCTATAGCTTCGAAATGAAGACCCAGGCGTAAATCGATATCGCGAGCACGGCGAGGATAACCGCGGTGCGCACCGCCGCCCGTTGCTGGGCGGCGCGCTGATCGCCCGTCGGATGACCGTTAATCGTCATGCTCAGCGCATACCGCCTTCGATCGTTGAAGGCTCAGGCGGCGTGTTGAAGCTGTGATAAGGCGGCGGAGAGGGCAAGGTCCACTCTAATCCGTGGGCGCCTTCCCACACCTGGTTGGTTGCCTTCACACCACCCCTGACACATTTGACAATGACCGCGACGAACATTAGTTGCGATAACCCGAAAACAAATCCGCCGATGCTTGAGACCATATTGAAGTCGGCGAACTGCACAGAGTAGTCGGGGATACGACGCGGCATACCGGCCAACCCCAAGAAGTGCTGCGGAAAGAACAGCACGTTCACAGAGATGGTCGAAATCCAGAAATGGGCTTTGCCCAGGCCCTCGTCGTACATATGGCCGGTCCACTTCGGCAACCAGAAGTAGGTGCCGGCCATCAGAGCGTAAATCGCACCGGTGACAAGAACATAGTGGAAGTGTGCAACGACGAAGTAGGTGTCGTGGTACTGGAAATCCACGGGCGTAACACCAAGCATTAATCCGGAGAACCCACCTATCGTGAACAACACCACAAAGGCAATTGCGAACAGCATCGGGGTCTCGAACGTCATCGAGCTCTGCCACATGGTGGCCACCCAGTTAAAAACTTTAACCCCGGTGGGCACGGCGATCAGCACGGTGGTGTACATGAAAAACAATTCACCAGCCAGCGGCATGCCAACCGTAAACATGTGATGGGCCCAAACGATGAATGACAGGAAAGCGATGGCGCCAGTGGCATAAACCATCGAGCTATAGCCGAACAAAGGTTTACGCGCGAAGGTCGGGATGATGGCCGAGACAATGCCGAAGGCCGGCAAGATCAGGATATACACTTCGGGGTGACCGAAAAACCAGAAAATGTGCTGGAACATCACTGGGTCACCACCGCCAGCGGCGCTGAAAAAAGCCGTACCGAAAAATTTATCCGTCAGTAACATGGTCACGGCACCGGCCAACACCGGGATCGAAGCGATCAGCAGGAATGCGGTAATGATCCAGGTCCACACAAATAGTGGCAGCTTCATTAATGTCATGCCGGGTGCGCGCATGTTAAACACCGTGGCGATGATATTGATCGCGCCGGCTATCGATGACGCGCCCATGAAGTGCACAGCAAAAATCAAAAACGGGAAGGCCGCCCCGGTCTGCAGAACCAACGGCGGGTACATGGTCCAGCCACCGGCGGGGGCGCCGCCCGGCATGAACATCGTGCTGAGCAAGAGGGTGAATGCAAACGGCAGGATCCAGAAGCTCCAATTGTTGAGCCGTGGCAGCGCCATATCGGGTGCGCCGATCATCATCGGTATCATCCAATTGGCGAAGCCCGTCCAAGCTGGCATGACGGCGCCAAAAATCATGACCAGTGCATGCATGGTGGTCATGGAATTAAAAAACTGCGGGTCAACAAATTGCAGGCCGGGCTGGAACAATTCGGCGCGGATCACCATCGCCATCGAGCCACCGATAAAAAACATTATCAGTGAAAACACCAGGTACATCGTGCCGATGTCTTTATGGTTTGTGGTGGTCAGCCAACGCGAGATACCGGAGGCGTGATAGCCGTGATCATCGTGGTCGTGGTGGGTGGCGGCCTCACTCATAGAACTAACCTCGTATACAGATTCAAATCGAAAATCATCTTCCGGTACTGCTTATTGCTGAGCGACGACCGCCGCCGGAGCCCTGACGTCGGACTGCGCGTGCTGGGTAGCTGCCTTCATTTTCGTGACCCACGCTGCGTAGGCTTCTGCAGACAGGGCATCAACCACGATGGGCATGAAGCCGTGGTCTTTGCCACACAACTCGGCACATTGGCCGCGGTAGGTGCCGGCAGTCTGAATTTCGGCCCAGGACTCGTTGATATAACCAGGGATAGCGTCGCGCTTCCAACCGAGCGCCGGCACCCACCAAGCGTGGATGACGTCGCCGGCGGTCGTTAAAAAGCGGATTTTTTTGCCCACCGGGACGACCAGATGATTGTCGACCTCAAGTAGGTAATTGGGAACACCGTTGGGGTCGATGCCGGAATTCAACTGGCGAGCCATATTGCTATCGCTGGCCATTGTGCTGAAAAAATTGATGCCGTCGTCGAGGTATTGGTAGTGCCATTTCCACTGGTAGCCGGTGACCTTGATGGTCATGTCGGCATTGGATACGTTTTCCATCATGATTAAGGCTTTGGTCGCGGGTACTGCCATACCAATCAGGATCAGGAAAGGAATGAGGGTCCAGAGGATTTCAACTTTGGTGCTTTCATGCCACTGAGCGGCCTTGGCTCCGGCGGACTTACGGAAAGCAATGATGGAATAAAACATCAGTCCGAAGACCACCACGCCGATCACCACACAAATGCCGAGCACCAGCATATGCAGGTCGTAAACAATGTTGCTGTAAGGCGTCACACCGCGGGGTAAGTTAAGCCCCCATTCGGCAATGGCGGCACTGGGCACGCCGATCAGGGCAGCCAGAGTCGCGAAAAGTTGCCACAGATTGGAATGCTTGAGAAATGTCATGCTTGGAGCTCCGGATACAGCGCGTGCGGGTTTGGTCCGTACCAGTTTGGCGCTAATTTTTAGTGTCTATAGCCTTGCCCAGGCAACTCAACGGGGGAAAAGTTCTATCCCTCGCGAATGCCGAAACCCTTCGTAGTCAGGATGGAGGTACCGGTAGTCTACCGCTTTTTCTTCAGGGCGTTAATCAGGGATTGCGAGAAAGTTTCGCGTTCGTGCTCGCTTAAGAATCGACCCAATTCGATGGCGCGACCATGGCTGCCGACATACAGCCGCGTGGGATGATTCCGATAGCGCGAACGGGCCAGATGGACTCGCACCCACACACAGTTGAATTCATGGCGGTGTTCAAGTTCGCGCTTACCCGTTTCGATGACAAGCCGCTCGCCCTCAATACGCACTAACTCGCGCCGCTCGCCATCACGCAGCACAAGGTAAAAAGCGGCCGCGACCGCCAGCGCCTCTAAACCTGAGAACGGCATCACCAGCCAAAAACCCAAGTACGCGAAAGTGCCGCCTATCATGGCGCTGACTGCAGCGACGAGCAGGAGGAAGCGCTTGGCTTGCGGCCACGTCATGGAACGCGTGGGGCGCAACAGCCAGCCATCGCTCGGTCAATCGTAGGTGCGTAGTTCGCTCACCATCGAGGACTTTTACACCCCATGCGAGCGCGGAGCGCGCAATCGCTCCAAACAAGGCGCCAGGCCAAGCGCCAGCGCAGCGGGCGTCGCCGCTGGCGCCCAATCGAGAGTAGCTAAGCGGGGAGCGTCAAGGTGACGGCTGATGGTGTTGATAACCGCGCCAAGCTGGTAAATGTGGGGGTCGATGACATTGGCGACCCAGCCAAGCAGTGGTAGGCCCGACTCGATGATGGCCCGTGCAGTCAATACCGCGTGGTTGATGCAGCCCAGACGGACGCCGACAACCAGTAACACGGGCAACTGCAGTTGCCGTGCGAGATCTTCTATCCAGATTGATTCACCGAGCGGCACACACCACCCCCCCACGCCCTCGACAACCACCGCGTCGGCGCGACTTTGGCAAGAACGGAAGGCCTCAGCGATGACGGCCAGGTCAACGGGCATCTTTGCTTCGCGCGCGGCGATATCCGGCGAACAAGCTGGGGTATACAGGTAGGGGTTAACGTAACGGCGCGGAATTGCGACGTTGGATGCCGCGACCAGTGCTTTGACATCGTCGTGCAGCAATAAACCGTTAGTGCGTGTGGCGCCGGTCGCCACCGGTTTCATGCCGCCGGCGCTGATGCCCGCTCGCGACATAGCTTCAAGCAAAGCGCAACTGACGCGGGTTTTGCCGCACCCGGTGTCCGTACCTGTTACGAATACCGACAAGCTCATCGACGTTTCAGCTGTGCAAGAGGGAACGTATGTTCGCCACCAGATTGTCGACGACGGCTCTCCACTGCCCAGGCGTGACCATAAACAACTTCATAGGTGGCCGGCAGTTTACCGTCAGCGCGACGCTCAGATTCGTACGCTGCTTGCAAGGCGATCAGCGTGCGTCGACCGAACATCCCGCGGGACCTTTCGGTATTACTGTTGGACGCACCTATTCCTTTGAGATCGCGCATCAAGGTCATAACGTCATCGTAGGGTACGGTCAAATACTCCGTCTCCATGACGGGATCGCCGAAACCGGCACGAATCAGAGTATCGCCGATGTCGTGCATATCCAAGAACTGATTGACGTGGGGCGCACGTGAGACAGTCGACCACGCGTTACGCAGTTCGCGCAGGGTATCGGGGCCAAGCGAGGTAAACAGGAACAAACCTGCGCTTTGCAGACTACGTCGCACTTCACTAAAGGCACTGAACAAATCCTGGCTCCATTGCAGTGCGAGGCTGGAGAAAGCCAACTGGAAAGCACCGTCTTTGAACGGTAGTCGTTCAATATCCGCCGCAACAAAACGCTGACGCGAGAAAAATCTGGGCTCGGTTTTGCGCGCCTGTCGCAACATCGCGATAGCAAGGTCACATTGCACAACACGCGCTCGTTTGTAGCGTGTCGCGAGAGCGCGAGCACCGCGTCCGGTGCCTGAGCCTAGATCGATGATCGACGACGGCTGAATGCTAACGTAGTCGAGACGCTCGAGTGCACGCGCCGCAACTTCACGCTGCAGGAAGTCATGTTGGTCATAAGTCTGTGCTGCACGATCGAAACACTCAGCGACGCGTCGTTTGTCCAGGGAAGTGAGTGGTGTCATGTTCATCGGCGCAGCGCGCTTGCGAGCGCGCAGGTCAGTTGTTCAATGTGCTCGTTGCTGTGGTCGTGCGTAAGCGTAATGCGCAACCGTGCGGTGCCTTCGGGAACCGTCGGTGGCCTTATGGCGCGAACGTAGAATCCTGCTTCGAGCAGCAAACGCGCGACCGTCATGGCGTCCGCATCATCGCCTATGATTATCGGCTGGATTGGCGAGGAACTGGCTGTCAGGGGAATTTGCAGAGCTGCTGCCCGGTCCCGAAAAAACTGCACGCGACTCAGAAGTTCTCGGGCCCGCTGCGGTGATTCGCGCATGATCGCGAGGGCTTCGAGTGCGGCGGCGGCGCATACCGGTGGCAACGCCGTATCGTATATGTAGGTGCGAGCACGCTGCACAAGGAATTCGCTGACCGCTGAGTTGGACAGCAGCACACCACCGACCGAGCCGAGGGATTTACCCAGAGTAATCATGGTCACGAGCGCCGCGCGCCGTGCGGGTGGCAGTGCCGCAGCGGCCCCGCGACCATCGTTGAGCACACCGAAGCCATGAGCATCGTCGATGTAAAGCACAGCGCCATGGTCAGCGCAGGCCGCATCGAGCGCGACGAGCGGCGCGAGATCACCGTCCATACTGAAGACCGACTCCGTAACCACCCATCGCAGCTCGTTTTGTGCTTGCTGCAACAACGAGCTAACCCGCTGAGTGTCAGCGTGGGGATATCGACGATGTTTGGCGCCGCTTGCCAGCACACCGTCGATCAACGAGGCGTGATTTAAGCGGTCGTGCAACAGCAAATCATGCGAGCTGGTTAAAGCGGTCAGTGCACCGAGATTCGCTAAATACCCGGAGGAAAATAGGAGTGCTGATTCCATACCGGTATAGGCCGCAAGTTCGCGCTCAAGTTCGGCATGCAGATTCGATCGACCCGATAAAAGAGCTGCGCTGCCACTGCCGAAGCCATGCTGGACAAGTTCGGCTTGAACGCGAGCAACAACACGCGGATGGGCTGCAAGACCGAGGTAGTCGTTACTGGTGAAATTGATCAGCGTGCGGCCGTCGACGGTGATAGCGACACGTTGTGCGCTGCTGCGCTCGTCCAGCCTCCGAGCACGATTTGCAGCGCGCGCGGTGTGCAACCCCTTTGCGACGCGCGCAGCGAACAGAGTTGACACCGCCAGGCTCCGGCGTCAGGTGTGGGCATACTGTTGTGGCTCGGGGTTCAGACCCAATCGTTCAAATAGTTGTTGGTCGTTACTCACGTCCGGGTTAGCGGTGGTGAGTAGCTGTTCGCCATAAAAGATGGAGTTAGCGCCCGCAAAAAAACAAAGTGCCTGCAGTTCGTCCGTCATATTCGTGCGACCAGCAGACAGTCGAACGTGGGAGGCTGGCATCAAGATGCGCGCCG
>JAYUQF010000528.1:0-7410 GCA_043756885.1 Pseudomonadota bacterium | reverse complement strand
AGCTGCAGGTCGCGCTTAAAACTGTCAACGAGCATTTAGGTCAGATTCTCAGCAATCTTGAGGGCGGCACGCGCAACATCAACGAGTTTTCCCGCACCATACGCGGCAACCCGGCGCGGCTGCTGCGCAATTACGACGCGGTTGAACCTGGGCCACAATGAAGCGCACGATTGTATGTTTGCTGATGTTGGCACTGGGTGGTTGCGGGAGTTTTGCCGCACCCCGTAAAGACCATTTTTACCGCTTGCCCGAGGGCGTCAGCGGCGGCGTGCTTAGCGTCGGCGTTGGCGAGATAGTGTATGTGCCGCCTTTTGTCGCTAGTGGCCTGCACGGCGAACGCGCCCTGATCTACGCGCATGATGATGGTACTTCGCTTGAACAGTACACTTATCACTACTGGGTCGACAGCCCGCGTTTGTTGTTGCAGCAAGCCTTGGCCGAGCGCCTGCGTATGGCCGGCACGCGACGCATCGTGGTCTCGCCCAGCGCCGATGCCAAGTACACGGTGCGCGGGTACATACGGAAGTTCGAGCGGCGTGGGCAGCAGCAAGGTTCGGCCGAGGTCGACCTTGAGTTCGAGGTGACGCAGGCCGATAGCGTTTCACCCGAATTTGCGCGGGCTTATCGGCGCACCGTAACGCTGCACGACGACGCGATGGCGAGTTGCGCGGCAGCGCTGGGGGCGGCCAGTCAGGACATTGTCGCTACTTTTGCTGCCGATCTAGAGGTCCATTGGGCGCGTTAGAGTGAGGCGCACAATGGGTGCGCAATGCTGTTATCAAATGAAGGGCCGTTAATTCGGCTGCATAGTTGTAATGACGGGCTGCCTTGGGGCGGGCCCCTGGTCTGAGGAGCGCAAGGGTTGGGGGCGATACTCGGAAAGCTGAAAGACAACTGGACTCGCGTCGCGATGAGCGCGGCGGTGTTAGTCCTGTTCCTGCTGCACGCGACCGAGACCTGGCGACTGGACTTCATCGATCAGATGGAGAACCTCGCCTACGACAGTCACCTCGGGCTGACCATGCCGCGTAAAGTCGACGACAGCGTCGTGATTGTCGATATCGATGAAGCAAGTCTCACCGCTGAGGGGCGTTGGCCATGGTCGCGTGACAAGCTCGCCCGTCTGCTTGACGGCTTGTTTCAGCAGTACAAGGTCAAGCTGGTGGGTTTCGATATCGTGTTTGCCGAATCTGACGAAAGTTCGGGTCTCAAAATTTTGGAGCAACTGGCCAACGGCGAATTGCAGGGGAATCAGGATTTCATTAATCGTCTGGACGTGATCCGCCCACAGCTCGACTACGACGGTATCTTTGCCGAGACCATTCAGAAATACAACGTGGTGCTTGGTTACTATTTCAATTTTGGCGACGGCGCTGATATCGCCAAGATCGGCGAACTTCCTGAAGCCATGTTTGAAAAGTCGGATTTCCAGGGCAAAGCCGTGCAGTTTTTAACGGCCACTGGCTACGGCGGAAATCTCAAGGCCCTGCAAGCGAGCGCCATGGGTGCCGGTCATTTCACGCCGTCGCTTGACCGGGACGGTGTCGTGCGCCGCGTGCCTATGTTGTTACGCTATGGCGACAAGTACTACGGCTCGTTGTCCCTGGAAATCGTGCGCCGGGCTTTGGGTGTTGATGCAGTAACAACTCGCTTTGAAAAACCGCTGTTCGAGGCTCGCGGCTATGCCGGATTGGAATGGCTAATGCTCGGCAAGTTCGGGGTGCCGGTCGATAAAAACGTCAGGACGCTGGTGCCTTATCGTGGAGGCAGAGGCAGCTTTCACTACGTTTCGGCGACCGATGTATTAAAAGGTGCAGCCGATCCAAATATACTGAAGGACCGTATTGTGCTGGTTGGTACCAGCGCCCCGGGCCTGCTTGATCTTCGCGCGACGCCAATGGATACGGCCTATCCGGGAGTGGAGGTGCATGCCAATTTAATCGCGGGCATATTGAACGGCAAGACGCTGGAGTTTCCGGCCTACACCATGGGCGCCGAAGTGCTCCTGCTAGTGGCCGTCGGCCTCGGCATGATGCTGGCGGGCGCTCTGTTCAGCCCGCTTAATACCACCCTGTTTACCTTCATTGGCATCCTCTTCTATATCGGCTTCAATCATCTGGTCTGGGCGATGGGACAAACGGTACTACCGCTCGCGTCGGGTATCTTGATGGCGCTGACGATGTTCCTGCTAAATATGTCTTACGGCTATTTTGTCGAAGCGCGCGGCAAGCGGCAGATCACAGGTTTGTTCGGCCAATACGTGCCGCCAGAGCTGGTGGACGAAATGGCCAAAGCGCCAACCGAGTATTCATTGGAGGCCGAGAGCCGCGAGTTAACCGTACTGTTTTCGGACGTACGTGGATTTACGACCATTTCCGAAGGGCTGTCACCTGCGGATCTGGCCGAGCTTATGAACCAGTTCCTGACGCCCATGACGGCAGTCATTCACCACTCACGGGGCACAATCGACAAGTACATGGGCGATGCGATTATGGCCTTCTGGGGTGCGCCGCTTAAGGATTCCGAACACGCGCGCCATGCACTTGAGGCCGGGCTGGGCATGATCGCCAAGCTCGATGAGATAAACGCCCAGTTCCGAGGGCGCGGGTGGCCAGAGATCAGCATCGGCGTGGGTCTAAATAGCGGCCTCATGAATGTCGGCAATATGGGCTCGTCGTTCCGGATGGCCTACACCGTGGTAGGCGATGCAGTAAATCTCGGCTCGCGTCTGGAAGGCTTGACAAAAAAATACGGCGTGCGGTTGATCGTGAGTGAGACCACCAAAGAAGCGGTGCCCGAATACGCTTATCGCGAACTCGATCGGGTGAGGGTTAAAGGCAAGGCCAAGCCCGTGGCCATCTATGAGCCGCTGGTGCCGGTCGAAGAACTCGACCCACAGGTCAAAAAAGAACTGAAGTTGTTTGCTGACACCATGCGCCTGTACCGGGCCCAACAGTGGGACACCGCCGAGCTCAACTTCGTCAATCTACTGCGGTCCTCTGCTTCACCCGGGCCGTACAAGATCTATGCGGAGCGCGTGGCTTATTTCCGGAAGTCACCTCCGGCTAGCGATTGGGACGGTGTTTTCGACCACGAGAGCAAGTAGCTGCGCGCGGCAGCCGCGCCGTCTCGGAAGGTCAGGGAAGTCGGCCTGATACGAACAGGCTGGAAATCTTACGCGGGGGGCAAGCTCGGCATCACCCTGCCGCACATGCGGCGGCAGGGTGCACTGAGACTATTTGATGAGCGTGAATTCCATCTTGATGCTGGCGAGTTCGATGATGTCACCGTTCTTGATGGCATAGGCCTGCGGGCCTATCGGCACGCTGTTCACAATCGGGAAGTTGTCATTTTTGCCGTCACCCTCGATGTGAGTCAGGAAATAACCCTGCGGGCGGCGTGAGATAACAGCGACCTGAGTGCCCGGTTTGCCAAGCGTGATCAGCGCTTTAGTTAGCTCCAGTTCCTTCCCGGCGATAGGGCCGTTCAGGACATGCAGCTTGGCCAGGGGCATACCTCCACCCGGTACCGGGCTAATGGGCGCCATCCGCGGCGAGCCACCAGCGGTATGGTTCATGCTCGCTACGGGGGCTCTAGCGGCAGCCTTTTCAACGGCTTTGGCTGCCTCCACGGCGGCGCTGGCCGAGCCGGGCCGAATTATCATGGTTTTTTCGAATTCTTCGTCGTCGGCTGTTGCGTGCTCATTGATGTACTTGAGCTCGTGCTTGCCGAGTCCGATCACGTCGCCGTTACGCAGCGCGTGTTTCTTGACCAGCTTACCGTTCACGTAAGTCCCGTTTGTGCTTCCGAGATCTTCCAGAAACGAATCGTCAAGAATGGTAATGATGAGTGCGTGCTTTCCGCTGACCGCCAGGTTATCGATCTGGATGTCATTGTCGGGCTTGCGGCCGATAGATATCCGTTCCTTCCCCAGCTGGAATTCCCCTTGCACTGCCCCATTCATGCTCAGAACCAACTTCGCCATTGTTCTGTCCTATTCAGCTGCCCTTTTTCAGAAAGCTATTGAATTTAGCCATGATCCCCGCCCTGCCATTCGACGGGTTCTGCGGTCGTACCAGCACAACAGAAATGTTGTCCTTGCCGCCTTTTTCGTTCGCCAAGCGGACCAGTTCGGTGGCCGCTTGGCGAAGATTAGCACTATATTTACTTAGGGTTAAGTGAATTTCTTCATCATCTACCATATCATTGAGGCCGTCCGAGCAGAGCAGGTATATCTCACCTGATTCGAGGTCCTGCTCCTGGACGTCAACCTCTACCGTATGCTCAATGCCCAAGGCCCGGGTCACGAGGTTTTTGGGGGTGTTCTCGGCGGCTTCTTCGGGTGTGAAAAACCCACGATCGATCAGCTCCTGGATGAGGGAGTGATCCCGGGTAATCTGTTTGAAATCATTGCCGCGCAGGCGATAGACACGGGAATCGCCGACGTGGGCGATGCTGACTTTGCCACCGTGATAAAAAACTACCACGACCGTTGTTCCCATGCCCTGGCACTGAGGTATCTCCTGGGCGGTGCGGAACACTTCCGCATTGGCCTTTGCCACAGCGTCTCGAATGAGCAGACTGGCTCGACTCAAGCCGGCGCTTCCGGCTGTACCGCTCGCGTCCCCAGCGACCATGCCCGCCCGCACTTCGTTCAGAATCAATTGCGCGGCGATTGCGCTGGCCACTTCCCCGGCCTTATAGCCCCCCATGCCGTCGGCGACGATCGCCAAGCCCAAGCTTGTGTCGGTGACCGCACTGTCTTCGTTGTGCGGCCGTTTCAGGCCGGTGTCCGAGACATTCGCCACTTCGATGATACTGTTGGCCACGACTTCTGGCCCCTATTGCCCGGGCGACTGAGTCTGCTTGGCGCAGCGTTGGATATCGCGCGCCATATCGGCCCCGTTTTGATAGCGCTTGGTCGGGTCCTTCACCAGGGCGCGATTGATGATCTCGGAGATGCATGGGCGCTGCTTTGCCAAGTCGGGACGCAGAGTGGCCACTTCGGTGTGCGCCTCGTTGGCAATCTTGTACATCAAAGTCGCCATTGAATCCCCCTGGAACGGCAACCTGCCCGTGATCATCTGATAGAACATCACGCCCAGCGAGAAGAGGTCAGAACGCCCATCGACCTTCTTGCCCGATAACTGCTCGGGCGACATATAGGACGGGGTGCCGAGGACCATGCCAGTTTTGGTCTTGCTTGAATCGGTAATGCGCGCGATACCAAAGTCAGTGAGCTTGACCTGTTTGGACTGCGGCTCGTACATGATGTTGGCCGGTTTGATGTCGCGGTGTACGACACTATGCTTATGAGCGTAGTCGAGCGCCATGGCAGCTTTAAAGATAATGCCCATCACCGTCGGCAGCGGCAGCAGCGTGTCTGGCTTGGTGTAGCGTGCGAGGTCATGCCCGGCTAAAAACTCCATGGCGATATAAGCCAGATCATGTTCTTCGCCGACGTCGTAAATTCTGACGATGTTGGGTTGATCCAAGCGGCCGGCAGTTTCAGCTTCTCGGAAGAAGCGTTCTTTGACCTCGTTCAGCTCACTGGGGTCAAACTCCTGGGACAACGCCATAGTCTTGATGGCTACAACGCGGTTGATTTTCGGATCCTTGCCGAGATACACCACACCCATTGCACCCTTGCCGAGTTCCTTGTCGATCTCATAGCGCCCGAGCATGGGTTTGGAAATGCTACCGTCCAGCAACATCGTACTGGCTGCGTTGGCCGCGCTGGCTGAGCCCCCGATAATGACGGTATCGTTAAGTTGTTTGGCGCGGTTGACCTTGTTCTTGATGTCGCGAAAGGTAGGATCTTTGGCCGCAATATATTCGTAGGCGGAGCCGGCTTTGTTGAATTGGCGCTTGCGTTCGAAGTCGCTGGCCAAGGTGTAAATCGCTTCAAGCAGACCCTCGTCCACCGGGCAACGGCGGAAGTACTCCATCGCCAGATCGAGCTGGCCTTGCTGCTGGTACTGCAGGGCGAGCTGCTTGTTGCTCTGGGCAGAATCGATATCAAGGCGTCGTTTGCTCGCTTCAGTCACCAGGAAGCGCTTGGTGGTGAGCAGCACGTGGCCGACAACTAAGAGGGTTGCTGGGCCCATAAGTTTGAGCCAGATGGCCTGCGAAGCCATCAAGGTGATTTCAGTCGCAAATACCACGCCGATCAGGCCAAGACTGAGTAGCGCTGCGAGCCCGGCACCGAGCTTGGGTAGTAGCACTATCAGGTAGCCAGCAACCAATAAGATCGCGAGCAGTTCGACCAGCGCAGCCCAGGACGGCGAGGTGAAAAACGCTTCATTTAAAATACTGGCGACGGTATGCGCCATGATGAGCACTGGGCCACTGACGTCGCCCAGCGGGGTGTGAAGCGTGCTGCCGACACCAAAAGCCGTGGCGCCAATCAGGACAATCTTGTCCTTGAAATTTTCCATGGGCACGGCACCCTGTTGTACGTCGTAAAACGAGTAAACGTCAAACGGTGGACGATCGTTTTCACGGTTGCCATAGAAGTATGTGTTCATGGTCAAGTCAGACGCGGTCTTGATCTTAAGCTTGCCGAGCTCAACGCTGTCGCCCAGATTGACCTTGATGTCTTCGGCCTTAAGGTTGTGGTAAGCGGCCGCGACCATTAACGATTGGGAGGGGTAGTAAGCGCCGAAATATTCGATTACCAGCGGCTCGAAACGAATACCGCCATCAACGTCAGGCGGATTCAGCAGGTGGCCTATGCCGCGGGCTGTTTCACCAACAACGGCAATCGGGGGGTTGGCCAGCACGGTCTGAATGGGCATCAAATATTCGCCGCTGGGATCAACGACATGGTCTTCTTTGAGGGCGTTGCGCAGCACGTAGTCGGGCAGCGGCTTATCGGGCTTGCCGACTTGCTCGCCCGGTGTGAATTGCATAGCGAGCACGACATTACCGGCGTTTTTAAGCGAGGTGCCGAGCACGCCGTCGGTATCAAGCGCCAGTTCAGCTTCACTGAATTTTGTGTTTAAGGCATCGACCGAGACACCCGCTTGCGCGAGCTTGTCGGTTTCTGCTCGAAATTCGCGGATCCAATCGAGTCCCGGTGGGACTTCAGGTTCGGAATAAAAAATCGTCGCGCCTATCGTCTTGGTGCCAGCTTGCGCGAGCTTATCGAACATGCTCGCGTGAATTCTGCGTGACCAGGGCCAGCGCCCGATGTTCTGGATGCTCTTGTCGTCGATTGCAACGACCACGACCTTGTCGCCGGGATCGCGCGACGACACGCTTACACCAAGGTCGTAGGCGTCGCGTTCTATGCTTTCAAGGAGCGGCGCATGGCCCCACCAAGCGATAAAAAACACAAATGACAGGGCGGCGCCGACAAACCAGTCGGATTTCCAGAACGCTTTATTCATCCGGCAATCAGGCCTAGCG
>JAYUQF010000527.1:0-7420 GCA_043756885.1 Pseudomonadota bacterium | reverse complement strand
ACACCAGCGCCTATGGCGCCGACCTGCGTTACCGCACAGGCTTTTGGCAGGGCAAGCCCTTGAAGACCAGTTTTCAGGCGCTGTGCACCGCGCTTGCGAGCTTGGGTGTGTGGGTGCGCTTGCACTACGTATATCCCTATCCCCACGTTGACAAGGTTTTACCCGTGATGGCCGAAGAGGGTTTATTGCCCTATCTCGATATTCCGTTTCAGCACGCCAGCTCGCGCATCTTGAAGCTCATGCGCCGCCCGGCGGGGGCGGAAAAAACCCTTGAGCGTGTGCAGGCCTGGCGCGTGGTGCAGCCGGACATCACCTTGCGCAGTACTTTCATCGTCGGCTTTCCCGGTGAGAGCGATGACGATTTTGAAACCTTGCTCGAATTTCTCGAACAGGCGCAACTCGATCGCGTCGGTTGTTTTCAGTATTCGGCAGTAGCCGGCGCGGCGGCCAATGAGTTAGCTGGCGCCGTACCGGAAGAACTCAAACTCGAACGCTGGGAGCGTTTTATGGCGACCCAGGCCGACATCAGCGCGGCACGTCTGGCACGCAAGATCGGACGGGAAATGGCGGTGCTGGTTGACCATATTGAAGACGGTGTAGCAACGGCGCGCAGCAGCGCCGATGCACCGGACATCGACGGCGTGGTGCGCATAGCTGCGGGTGGCGCGCTAAGGGCCGGCGAGGTGGTGCGGGTGCGGGTCACTGACGCCGATGATTACGATCTTGATGCTGAACTGCTGGCTTGAGGTGTAAAGGAAGGGAAAAACTGGGGTCAGATGAAAATTTTTTTCTGTCCGAAGAAGGAAAGACTGCGAAGAAAGTTTCATCTGACCCCAGTTTCGACCCCCACCGAGCATGTCCACTAGGTCGGCTTCGAATAACCCGAAGCCGCTCGGTAAAGGCACCGGTGAGGCATAGGCCTAGAGAAGAATTCGGGTCAGATGATACTTTCTCCAGGCAGAGTGAAAAGCTTCATCTGACCCCAACTTCTAGCTCATCTGACCCCAACTTCTAGCTACTATTTCACCGGTCGGGCAATTCCGTCAGAGCCTCATGGCTAGAATGCGCCTGCGGCCGCAGCTTAAGATCAGCGGGGTTTCGTCGTTTAATGGCATGGGTTTAAAAGCGATTCAGGAAAACCTCCATGGCCCTTGAAAAAATCAATTTCGAACCACTCGACGCGACATTTGGTGCCCACGTTAGTGGTATCCAACTACGCGACATCGACGATGATGTATTTAAAGAAATCCATGCACGATGGTTGGAGTATGGCTTGCTCGTGTTTTCGGGTCAGTTCCTGAGCCGGACCGAACAAATCGAATTGGCGAAGCGTTTTGGTCGCCTGGAATTCGACATTGCGCCGCTCAGTAATGTGCTGCCAGACGGTAGACTGCGGCCGGACGATGGCACGGACGATATGGTCAAAGTTCTCAAAGGCAATATGGGCTGGCATCACGACAGCACCTATATGCCGGTGCAGGCCAAGGGCGCGGTGTTTACCGCCGAGGTCGTACCTGACCGCGGCGGCGCAACCGGATTTGCCGATATGCGCGCCGCATACGATGCGCTCGACACTGCGATCTTACGTAAGATCGAGAACCTGCGCGCTCACCATTCGCTCTACCACAGCCAGGCCAAGGTCGGCCACGAAGGCAAAAAGGGATCTCATCCGGACACCGCAACAAATATGGACAAGAGTTATAACGGCTATGGTTTCCACGACGGTCCGATTTCGGTACGGCCATTAGTCAAGGTTCATCCGGAAACAGGCCGTAAAAACCTGCTTATCGGGCGCCACGCGTATGACATCGTCGGCTACGACAGCGACGCATCCGAACGCCTGTTACAAGAGCTCGTAGATTTCGCGTGCCAATCACCGCGCACCTATCATCACCAATGGGCGGCAGGTGACGCTGTCATCTGGGACAATCGACGCCTGTTGCATCAAGCCACGCCGTGGCCGATGGACCAGGCTCGTATCATGTGGCACAGCCGCATCGCTGGCGATCCCGCTACGGAAGCGGCGCTGACGAGTTAGATCAATACTGATTTGAGCCGATGAAAATCGCCACAGCTAATGCGGCGCTTTATTCGCGAAAGATGCCACGCGTTGCAGTGCACGAAGGCGCCTGGAACGCGACCTCCAACATTACAGTGTAGGGTCCGGGGCCGATTTCACAGATGCGCGAATAACACTTGTCCCGCCACCGGTAGGGCAGCGCGCAAAATCGTGCCGGACGCTGATTCGGTGATGAACAAGGTTTTATTGTCGGCTGCGCCGAAGGCCATATTGGTCGTCATGAGGCCTGCGCAAGAGCGAATGCGATGTACGGGCTGCCCCAGGTGGTCAAAATGCCATACCGAGCCGAGGCCGGCGTGGCAGATCAACAAACCACCGTCGGTGTCCATGGCCAAACCATCCGGCCCACCATGGCCGCCTGAGAGCTGGATATAGATGCTGACCTTGGTGGTGCCACCATCGGGCAGCAGCGGTACGCGCCACGCGGCATTGGCACGTGTCATCGCAACATAGAGCACACGTTCGTCCGGGCTTAGAACCAAACCATTCGGGCTGGGGCCGTTGTCGATAAGCCGTTCAAGCTTGCCGGTAGTGGTCAGACGATACACGCGGCCGCTCGGGTCGTGCATTCCGGATTGGCCCTGGTCGGTGAAATACAGGTCGCCGTTACTAGCGAAGTGCAGATCATTACAACCGCGAAAGTGCTCTGACCACCGATGATCAATCAGCGTTTCAACTGCACCTGAGCGTGGGTCTATGGTGAGAATGCCACGCTTGTAGTCCGCCACGTAGAGCGTGCCATCCCGATGAATTTTTAAGCCATTCGGCCATCCATCGGTGTGGGCCACAACTTCAAATTCGCCTTGCGGTGAAATTCTCAGCACTTCGCCATACGGAATATTGACCACATACAGATTACCGTGGCGGTCGAAAGCAGGACCTTCCAGAAAGCAGTCGACGTCTCGGCCTGGTACGTTTGCCCCGGCCCAGGATGGACGTTGGCCGGGCCGGCGCAACTTGTCGGGCATGCGGGCGAAAACTTCCGAGGGGATGTCTTTTGGGAGGGGATAGAGCGACATGACATTTTTACTTGTTGATCCGATAGAAGGAGCATGCGCGTGCAAGGGAAAGACCGTCAAATTTTTGCGCCAGCACCTTTGTTATCCTGCCTGTAGCCGGTGCATTTTTTTATCATCAAATACGCGCGCTCCGCTGTGCATGGGATCTTTATCAACAACAAAGCAACACGCCGCAAATGCCTGAGATCCTGAGCCTGGTTCCTTTGAGTGAGACCGAGGCGCGCGCGGTGCGCGCGACCGATGTCAGCGTGCGCCTGGTCGAAGCGGGCGGCTGGTTTGATGGAGAATTTGCTGATACCTGGTCGGCGGCCACCGTTGCACGTTATGTCAGCGGAGCGGGTCGAGGCAGTCGCGCGGAACGTGATCGCCTGCTCGCGCGCGCACAGATTGTCGTTTGCGGATTTCCTTACCCGCTCGACTTGTATACGCGGTGCCCGCGTCTCGCCTGGGTGCACCAGACCCCGGCCGGGGCGAGCAACCTCATGTGCAGTGATCTATGGGGCAAGGATCTTGCCGTCACTACTTCGCGCGGCTACGGCGATAGTGCGGCTATCGCGGAGTACGCCATCGCGGGTCTGTTGCATTTTGCCAAGGGTTTTGATCACGCGCAGGCCGACCGAGCGCGTGAGCGGTTTGAACATGCGGCCTATGCGCCGCGCGCGGCGCACGACCATACCTTGTGTGTGATCGGCTGCGGCGGTATCGGTCGCGAGATCGGTCGCCTTGCACGCGCGCTTGGCATGCGCGTAGTGGGTACCCGTGCCACGCCCGATACCTTCAGTGATGCGGTTTTCGAGCGCATCGGCGCCCCCGCCGACATGCAGGCACTTCTCGCCGAGAGCGATTATGTCGCTGTGGCCTGCCAGTGGACGCCGGCCACAACCAATCTGCTCGATGCAGCGGCGTTCTCCTCGATGAAGCCGGGCGCCATCGTGGTGAATGTCGCACGTGGCGAGATCATCGACGAGCGAGCCCTGCTGGCAGCGCTCGACGGCGGCCGTGTGCGCGGTGCGGTGCTCGACGTCTACGTGGGCGAGTTCGAGGGACCACCACCGGCTGCCCTGTGGCGCCATCCGCGGGTGCTGATTACCCCGCATACTTCGGCCTGGACAGATTCAAACCGTCGCCGCGCGCTCGAACTGTTTCGCACTAACCTGCGTCGCTACCTCGATGGCGAAGCGCTCGAGAACCGCATCAACTGGGCGCGCGGTTACTAAAGCTCACTGCGGTGTCCGCAGCGACGGCCCAGGATACAGATAGCGTGCCATCGCTGGTTGACGTATTGGGCGCGTGAATTCGCACCTACAAAGGTGGGTTCTCGGTCGAAGCGAGGTGTTTTAATAACGCTTCGCTCGCGCTGTCTTCCGGAAAGAAGGTTTCAACGCGGATCTCATCGGTGGTGATGTCGTGGGGTGTGCCGAAGGTTGAGATCATTGAAAACAAGCGCAGCTCTGAACCATCGCGGCCCAGGACCAGGGGCAGGACCGGCGGTGGTGTGGCGTTTGACGACGCGTGCAGCCAATGGGCAGGAATGCTGGTGTCGTTGCGCAAGCTGGTTATAAAAGCGAATGCTTTGTTGTTCTGCATCGCAGCCAGTTCGCGATACACACGCTGGATCATGAACGGCCCGACGTCGTCAAAATTGCGAATGAAGGGCCGGGCCCCGGCAGCATGAAAGGTGAGACGTAACAGATTGGGTGGACCGTCGGGACAGCATGCGGCCCAGACCTCGGCGGGCTCGCCAAACAAGGTGATCAGCGCAGTGAAAGCGCGGTTGGCGAGCAGCACATCATACTCGCGGTCGATGACGACGGCGGGGTAGGGTTCATGGTGGGCGAGGGTGCGCGTGAGTGCGTTATGCACCGGTGCCATGTCCTGCTCCGATAGCCCACGTTGACGATAAAAAGGCGCGAAGCCCGCCGCAGTCAAGAGTGTATTGCGTTCCCGCAAGGGTACCTCCAACACTTCGGCAAGTTGCAAAACCATCTGCTGACTGGGTCGCGCACGGCCCGATTCCAGAAAGCTCAAATGGCGCTGCGAGACGGTGCTTTCCAGGGCCAGTCCAAGCTGGCTCAATTTGCGCGCCGTGCGCCAGTGGCGCAGCAGCGCGCCGAAGGACAACTCGGGCATCGTCAAGGTGATCTGATTCATGCCATCACACTTCCGCTTTTACGCACCTCGCGCAGCATAGCGCGAGTCGAAGCGCCGGCAATTACTCCCGTGGTAATTGTACCTGGCGCATCGAGCGCAGAATCTGCACGGGTCGCACATTGCGGCGTTTAGAAATCAAACTTGGAGTACGGTCATGACGTGGAAAACACCAGTCCTAATTTTTACTCTCATCGCTTTTGGTCTGCTCACGTACTACGCGATGTGGCAGGTTGGTTACATCGGGATCTTCACGTCCAGTTTTGCTAATTGGGGCACGGCTCAGGTGTTTGGCGATCTTGTTGTAGCCAGTGTTTTGATCATGGTCTGGATGGTCAGTGACGCGCGGGCACGCGGCTTGAATGCGTGGCCATTTGTGCTGGTGACTTTGTTGGCGGGATCGTTTGGCGTGTTGTTCTATCTGCTGCGCCGGGGTGTTGACACGCCGGCGGTGCAAGCTGTTTGAGACAGCGGGTAAGGTTTTGAATGTGCGATTTTAATCGCACATTCAATGTCCTCTTCTCAGCGTGGTTCAACCTCACGCAGGAAGCGCAAAATCTGCGCAGTTGTTTCCGCAGGCTTTTCCACCTGTAACCAGTGCCCCGCGCCCTCGACGATATCGATGAAGCGAAGATCGTCAAAGGCCTTGGGCAGATTTTCGCGCCAATTTGCATCGTAGAGCAGCACATCGTCTTCTGAGCCCGCCACAAAGGCGGCCGGCTGGGTAAAACGTGCGTGTTCCAATTCCGGGGTGATGGCATTGTTGTAGAGCAAGTTGCGATACCAGTTGTTGGGCCCGCGAAAACCACTGCGCTGGTATTGCGCAACGTAGTAGGCAAAATCCTCCGCGCTCAGCCAGGCCGGCAGACATGCGGTTTTAGGTAAGGCATCGAGCAGGCCCGCGCTGCGCAGATAGTCAAGTTGTTTCATCCAGGCGCCGTAGGGTGAATCGGCAGCGAGACCGTAGTAGAGCTGCAGCAAGCTCGCTTCGACATCCTTTTCCAACTCAGCTTCGGCGATGCCCTGGGGTTGGAAATAGCGGATATACCAGAAGCGGTCATCCATGCCCGGTGGATCAACTGTCGCAGCGGTCGCCCGCCAGAACGGAACCGACAAGCCCATCACCGAGCGGCAGGTATCGGGGTGCAGCAGCGCGGTGTTCCACGCCACAAGACAGCCCCAGTCGTGGCCGATGAGATTGAACTTCTGGTAGCCCAGCGCGCCTGCGAGGCCGGCCACGTCGGCCGCCAGTTCGCGGATGTTATAAGCACGTACGTCGAGCGGTTTGCTGCTGCCACCATAACCACGCTGATCGGGTACCGCAACGCAATAGCCGGCCTCCACGAGGGGCGCTATCTGATGCCTCCACAGATACCAGCACTGCGGCCAGCCATGCAGCAGGATCACCAGCGGGCCTTGGCCCGCCACCACCGTGCGCAGCGTAATGCCGTTACTGTCGAGATACTGAAAGTCGGGCTCTTGCATGGCATGCGTCTCGTGTTGGGTGGGTGCTTGATCACAGGCGGCGGCGACGTCGCGACAGTGATGACTACAGCTGGGGTAACTGTGGCGCCAGCAGATAATAGGCCACAAAAGTGGTGATGCCGACTAATAGCGGACGATAGGCGCTGCCATTGGCGCCATGCTCGCCGCGCACACTGATCGCCACACCACAGGCTGCGCAGGCCGTCGCGAGCAGGAACAGCAGCATAGTCAAGCCGAAGTCCACGATATCGCCCGTGCCGTAGGCGGCGCCCTCGGTTTTGCTTAAGCGGCTGAATAAACCAAGGCGGAACAACACCGCGACGCCGGCTACACCCAAAACAGCCTGCTCAAGCACGCGTGTTACACGTTCGAGGCGGGCGGGGACAGGCATTGTTTGGCTCCATTAAAGATGACGCGCGCGGACGTGAGAGGCTTCACTTAGCGACCGCCGCAAAATTAGTCGATCGGCTCGACATGCGCAGGCGCAGGATGGATGGTGTAGTTCCACTCGCCGTGGAAGTCATGGGGTTCCAGGTGTACCTGTGCAAGTTCCTTATCCGATACACGCCGGCCCTTGGCATAGATCCGGTCATCGATGCGGCTCTTCACGAGCAGACCGGTTTTGGTGGTCGTGGCGCTGATCAAGTTCACGATCACTTGATGGGTGAGCAGCGGCTTGCCGCGCCAG
>JAYUQF010000526.1:0-2789 GCA_043756885.1 Pseudomonadota bacterium | reverse complement strand
TCACCAGTTGTGAGCGAGCCATCGCCCTCGATGCCCATGCCGTCGCTGCCATCATGTGTAAGGGCGTCGCGCTTGCGTCGCTGGGTGCCATCGAGTCTGCGCAGCAAACTTTCAACCAGGCGTTTTTGTGTGACAGCGAGCGGGCAGCCCGCTACGGTCATCAGGAAAACCCCTTGCCCGCAGTGCCAGATGCACGATCGGTATATCTCGCTGCGGCATTTGCGCGCCTGCACGATGCCGACTGGAGCGCTTACGGTGAATTGGTGACAGCGACACTAGGCTTTTTTGCCACCCCGGGCCGGGCGCCCAATGATCTATCGGGCGCGTTCCCTGCGCTCTATCTGCCGCTGCCCAATGCGCTGCGCTCTGCCGCCCATATCGCGATTTCAAACGCGCTCAAACACGACAGCTGCGTCGCGCAGTTCGAACATGAACACCATCCCCAGCGCTCGCACATCCGCGTGGCTTATTTGTCCAGCAAGTTCAAGGACCACCCCAGCATGGTTCTGACCGGCGGTCTGTTTGCTGCCCATGATCGCAGCCGCTTTGAAGTGTTCGGTTATGCACTTAACCACGACGACGGAAGTCACGTGCGCCGTAATGCAGCAACCGAATTCGATCATTTCGTCGACCTCTCCATGCTCAATGACGCCGCTGCCGTGCGTCGCATTCGCGACGATGGTATCGATATCCTGGTTGACCTGAATGGCTACAGCGATGAAGCACGCCCGGGCATCTTGAGCCAACGAGCAGCGCCGTTACAGCTCAGTTATGGGGGACATAGCCATAGCCTGTTTGCCCCCTGGATCGATTACCGGATCACGGACCGGGTCTGCGAGCCCGACGATTGGGGCCAGCCATTATGTGAAGCGCGCGCTTTTTTGCCCGCGAGTTTTTATCCTTACGACACTGCGCGATGTACACCCAGCAGCACGCCCTCGCGCGCCGCGCTGGATCTGCCTGAATCCGCTTTTGTGCTGTGCTGTTTCACTCGCGTTGAAAAAATCGAGCCACGTTTGTTCGAACGCTGGTTGGACTTATTGAGCACTCTGCCCGATGCGGTGTTGTGGCTGGGCCCCGCTGCCCCGGCAGCGCGCACGGCCTTACGCGCACGCGCGGCGGCACGTGGCCTCTATGCGCAGCGATTGATATTTGTCGAGCGGGTCGATCACGCCAGCCATCTCGCCCGCCATCGTGCCGCCGATCTCTTCCTCGATACTTGGACTTTTAACGCCCACACCACCGGACTCGATGCTTTGCAGGCGGGGCTTCCCATGGTGAGCTTGAAGGGCACGTCCTGGAGTTCGCGCTACGGTGCCTCACTGCTGACGGCGGTCGGGCTCGAAGAATTGATCACCACCACGCCAGCCAGCTATTGTGCACTGGTGACAGCGCTCGCTCACGATCGTCAACGCTTAATGGTTTATCGCACGCGGCTTGATCAACTCATGCAACACGCCAATCCATTTGCCCCCCCACGCGTGGCGGCAAAATTAGGTGCAGTCTATAACCACGCTTGGTTACGCTATCTGAGTGGCGAAGCACCGATGGACTTCGAGATCAATTGAATATTTTGCTGCGACGACCGCGCAGGATGACAGCGAGGACCGTAACCGTCAGTACAATTTGTAATGGGTAATCGCCAAAACGCACAAAGGGTGTGCTGCCGGCCCGCGCTGCAAATTGACCGATGAGCGCCGTGGCTTCGAATTGCGGAGCGCGTGCTACCACCCGACCACGTTCGTCGATGATGGCGGTGATGCCGCTATTGGTTGCACGTAACAGATAACGGCCGGTTTCGAGCGCACGCATACGCGCTATCTGCAGGTGCTGATGGGGTGCGATAGTGTCACCAAACCAGGCATCGTTGCTGACGTTCACAAGAAACCCCGCCTGCGGCAAAGCGCGCAAGACCTCCCGCGCAAAAACATCCTCGTAACAGATCGAAACACCGACCACATGACCCGCCGCATGTAACGCCGGCTGTTCAACCTCGCCCCGGCTGAAATCCGACATCGGAATGCTCAGCAGTCTGCTGAGATTCTCCAGTAGCGACTTCATTGGAAAAAATTCGCCGAAAGGCACCAGGTGGCGTTTGTCATAGCGGCCAGGCTTTACGCCCAGCGCTACCACACTGTTGTAGTACCGACCGCCACTCCACGGCTGGCCGGTAGGCATGCCGACCAACAAGCTGGTGTGGGCGGCGCGCGCGGTCTGATTGAGACTGGCTATCATCTCTGGCACTTCATCGGCAAAAGCTGGAATCGCCGTTTCAGGCCACACCACCAGATCAGCGTTCCAATGGGGCGCAGAGAGTTCGCTGTAAAGTGAAAATGCCTGGGCTCGCTGCGCGAGCTCCCATTTCAACTGCTGCGGGATGGCACCTTGGATCAGCGCAGCACGCAATCCGCCTTCAAGCTCGTAGGTGGTGTTGACGCCGCGCAACAGCTGCGCGCCGCCTAGCAAGGTCATCAAAACAAACAACAAAACAGCGCGAGCGCGCCAAGATGCCACAACGAACTGCGCCAGCAAACCTGCTGCAAATAGCGACGCCAAGGTGCATCCCGCTTCGCCCAACCATGGCGCGAGACCAGCAAGTGGTGCATCGAGTTGGCTGTAACCCAACGACAACCACGGGAAACCGCTGAATAACCAAGCCCGTAACCACTCGCACGCGAGCCATAGGGCGGGTGCCAGCAGCAGTTGTCGACTGCTTTCGCTGGGCGCCGGCAGAAGCCGGGTAAGCGCGGCGAAAAGCGCTGGGTACAGGGCCAGGAAAGCGACCAGTA
>JAYUQF010000525.1:0-7443 GCA_043756885.1 Pseudomonadota bacterium | reverse complement strand
CAGCATGTTCGGGCAGACCATTGCGCACCGAGTCAGCACCAATATTGATGATACGGCCACCCCCCTGGGCAAGCATTACAGGTAACACCGCGTGACAGCACCACAACACCGTCCACAAATTGCGATCGATAGTCTGGCGCAAAGTTTGTGCGGTGTGCTCGAGGAAGGGACGTATCACACCACCACCGGCGTTGTTGACCAGAATGTCGATGCGGCCGAAGGTCAGTTGGGTCAGGGCCACCATATCGCGCACCGTGGTTTCGTCGCTGAGATCGCCAACAAAGCCCGTCGCGTCACCCGGCAGGCGCGCGGCCGCCTGCTCGATGTCAGGCGCGATGTCCGCGATACAGACTCGCACACCTTCGGCGGCCAGTCGCGTTGCGATCTCAAAGCCGATGCCACCCGCCCCACCGGTCACGATGGCGGTCTTGCCTTGCAGGTCTTCCATCACGATGTGGTCAGCCGTGTTTCGATGGGCCCACCCTGGCCAAATTGTGGCTGCGGCACGGCGCCCCAGTAGTCGATGGATTCCAGCGCGAGAGGCAAACGCCGCGGCGGCCTGGGATCAATTTCGGGAAATTCTTCCATACCGAAGCTGTACTCCAAAGTCATGCCATCGGGATCAAGAAAGTAGAAAAAAATCGATTCCGAGGGTGGATGCCGTCCCGGCCCGAATACCACCGGCACGTTGAGTTTGCGCGCGCGATACATGGCTTTGCCGATATCGTCCATATCGGTAACCATGAAGTTCACATGGTGCAGACGTTTGGAAGCCGATTTGCTCAAGCCCAGGGAGTGATGCAAGGGATTGGGAAAACAACGCATGAAGGTCACCGCGCCATCGATGCGATCCGAAACGCGGTAATTGAGCGTACCGATAAAAAAGCGCTCGGTGTCATCAAAACTGTCAGTACCCAATACCACATGGCCCAGACGTACGATGCGTGTCACCGTCGGTGTGTAGGGCGTGGTGGCGTTGATCATCGGCCCACAATATTCGAACGTCGCACCGGTATTGGGCTCGGTGATTTGAAAGGCCGCGGGCAAACCCAGAGTCCTGCAATAATCATCGCCCATGGTGTGAACGGTGATACCGAGCGCGGCAAAATGTTTTTGCAGTCGCGCGAGATCGTCGGCCGATTCCATTTCCCAGGCTACCCGTCGCAAACCGGCGAGCGGTGCTTCGTGCAGAATCACATCGTGATGATGTGCGCTGCAACGGTAGAGATATTCGTTTTCGCCAGCGCGGCCGGCGGCCTGCAAGCCCAGCATGTCCCGATAAAAAACCTCGGAACGCGCGTGATCAGTGACGTTGAGAGCGACATAGGCCAGACGGCGATAGCGAAAATCGAGCGGCATGACGTGGACCTCAGGGAATGATACTAACCTTGCCTTGATCGCGGATGTCGTCCTGATCGAGGAAGGTTTTTTTCCACAGTATGCGCAAGCCCTGCGCGGTGCGCGTCATCTCATAAAGATGGTGGCCGAAGAAGGTCACGGTCACACCGAGTTTGCTGCGCCAGGTGACAAAATTTGATGTCACCCTGAAACACGCCGCATCACCCTCCAACAAACGCACGTTGCTCACCATGCGTCGGCAGCGCGAGTGGGGAAACTCCGCGTGGGCGGTACGTTTTTTTAAGCGTTTCACCCGTTCACACAGGCGATGGTAGTCGTCTGCCACATAAAACAGCGTGGTACTGGGGTCTGCATCATCATCGGCGCCGGCCGGCGGGACGAAATAACGTGCGCCTTCGACGAACAAGGCTAACCATTCGTCCAACTGCCAGTTGTCGAGCAGGGCTGCTTCCAGAAACAGGAAGTCCTCGAGTTCGCTGCGGGTAAGCACTGCACTCATGCTGGCTGCACCATGAGACGGCGATGCCATTCGCGCCAGAAAGCACGCATCTGTGCCTCGTCGTCAACCTGCGGCTCGTCGCTCTGATAACCCTTGGAGATGTCGTTCCAGCCACTACCCGCCAGGCTGCCGTAACCACGCTGGCACAGTGCCAGGGCTTCACAATCATCGGGTGTGGCAAAACCACCGGGGCCAAGAAATTCGAGAAAATTGAACAGGCGCAATTCACGCATCGCCGCTGACTCTTCGCGCGGCGCCAGAGCCCAGGCGTTGACGGTCTGTTTGTCAGGTGCATCGGGATAAAAAGTGCGCAAGGTTACCGCCATGATGTCGTTCAGAACAAAGTTCGGAAACACCAGCAGATTACGATTGGTGCTGCCCATGCGCTCAGCTCGCTCAGGCCCGAAACGCTCGACCAGGCGCGCTTTGATCGCGGCTACTTCCTGCGCAGCCGCGTCTCCCCAGGCCGGCACCGCTTGTGCGACGGGGCGCCCCCAGGGCGCGGTGTATTGCACTACCGCGTGGCCATTGCCGAGATCAAAAGCGCGCCCTTTGATCGCCACTTCCACCAGCGAACCGGGTTTGGATTTGACGTAGTCAAAGTAACTGGCGTGGGTTGGCAGACCGTGGTACCCGTCGAAGCTGTTTTCGCACAGCAGTTTCCAATTGGCATCGAAGCCGTATTGTTGAGTACCGCCGACTACCTCCATGGCGGTCTCACTCTGGTCCAGCACCAGATCAATATATTCCAGCGCACCACCCAGATAGGTTTTCAGATCCGGCCCGCTGGACTGGAAATGGGTGAAAAAAAGTCCCCGGTAGTTTTCCAAGCGTGGCACTCGCACCAAGTCGTGCATGCCACCCTCGCGCGTGCCCTGCGCGTAAGCTTCATCACCGGGGCGATTGACCAGCTTGCCCTCCAGATCAAAAGCCCAGGAATGATAAAAGCAGCGGAACAGTGCACCGTTGCCCGCTGCTTCGCGGCAGACCAAGGCGCCACGATGCGGGCAGGTGTTAAAAAACGCGCGCACCGTTTGGTCTTTACCACGGGTGAAGATCACATCGCGCCCCGCGACCTTGCGCGTGAGGAAATCGCCGGGCTGCGGTATCTCGGAATCGTGGCCCACATACAGCCAGCTGTGGTTGAAAATCACGTCCCGCTCGCGGGCCAGAATGCGGGGATCGGTGAAGGCCCGCCGGGCCACACGGAACACACCTCGGCCGCGATCATCGTCGAGCAGAGCAGTCACGCTTGCAGTCACAGGAGATACTCCATGAAAACCGTTCAGGTGGTTTGTTTGTATCACGCTACAGAGAATTTATCGGAATTTATACCCTAAATATCGTGCATGAATCGGGGCTGGCTTTGATTTACAAGCCGGTTACACTGCTTGAATAAACACCACCCGCCATAAGCATGTCTGTTGCAACCACCGATGCCAACCCGCGTGTGCCCCAGGCCGAGCGCTCGGCCCGTATGCGCAGGCGGCTGGCCCAGGCCGCGTACGAAGTGATTCGCGACACCGGCTATGTGAACTTCAGAACGGCCGCCGTGGCGCGCACTGCTGGTGTTTCCCAGGGTGCGCAACTGCACCATTTCCCGACCAAGAATTCCCTGGCGCAAGCCGCCATTGACTACGCCTGGTCACAGGCCAGCGCAGATTCGCTGGCGCGCATCGCGCAGTTCGTGCCCAGCAATGATGTCATGGCCACCTTGATGGACGACAGCCAGGCCTTCTTTTTTTCCGATTACTTTCGCGTTGCCCTCGATATCCTCATGGCCGGTGGTAACGATCGTGATTTACGCGAGTCGCTGGTCGCCAGCACGCTCGTGCATCGCGGTCGTGTTGAGCGCTTGTGGCTGGAGAAACTCATCGAACAAGGCTGGCGCTTGCCCGATGCCGAAGACGTGCTGGCACTGAGCATGAGCATAACCCGAGGATTTGCCGTGCGGGCCCTGGTCGAGCCCGACCGCGAACGCTTCGAGCGTCTGTGCGCGCGCTGGGTCGCGCTCGTAGCGCAAGCAGGTTTGGGCCCCACCCGCGCGCCGCGGCGTGCTTCATCAACACGTACATGATGACGGCGCTCAGCATGCAAGCTATCGAACTCACACACATCCTCGCCTGGCACGCGGAAAACAAAGTTGAGGGTGCGGCTTATCGCCTGGGTGAGCAGGTTTTAAGCTGGCGCGAATTAGACCAGCAGTCCGATGTTCGCGCCGCAGCACTCGTTGCCTATGGTGTAGAACACGATCACCTGGTGGCGATTAGTCTGCCCAATGGCCCCGACTTTATCGCCAGCATTTTTGCAGTGTGGAAATGCGGCGCCACGCCGCTGCCGCTGTCGCCGCATCTTGCCCCGGAAGAATGCCGCGCCATCCTGGAACTCGGTCAGGCGCGTGTTTATATCGCACCACAGCCTTGTCCTGGCAGCGCTGTACCGCATCTGCCCGGTGACTTTGGCAGCGCTGCGCCTGCGCCGCGCGGCAGGACAACCACCACCCACTGGAAGGCCTGCACCAGCGGCGGCAGTACCGGGCGGCCGAAGATCATCGTTGATCACCGCCCCGGTGCGTTTTCACCCGACACCGCCATGTTTTTTTTGCCGCGTGATGGTGTGGTGTTGAACACCGCGCCGCTGTATCACAACGGCCCCTTCAGCGCGGTCAATCTGGCGCTGTTTAAAGGCTGCACGGTGATCGATATGCGGCGTTTTGACGCTGAACACGTGTTGCAATTGATCGAGCAACACCGCGTAGCGTGGATCTACCTGGTGCCGACCATGATGCATCGCATCTGGCAACTGGGCGACGAGGTGCGCGCACGTTACGACGTGTCGTCAGTGAAGATGGCCTTTCATACCGCCGGGCCGATCCCACGCTGGCTGAAACAGGCGTGGATTCAATGGCTGGGGCCGGATCATATTGGCGAAGTGTATGGTGCCACCGAGGGCCTGGGCCGCACCTGGATTTCAGGTCATGAATGGTTGGAACGACCAGGCTCGGTTGGCCAGATCAGTGGCGGCGCCAAGCTGCGAATTCTCGCGCCCGATGGCAGCGACTGCGCGAGCGGTGAAGTGGGCGAAGTATTTCTGATGCCACCCGACGGACCGGGCACCACCTATCATTACCTTGGCGCCACTGCACGTCGCACAGCCGATGGCTGGGAATCGGTGGGCGACCTCGGTTGGCTGGACGATGCGGGTTACCTTTACCTGGCCGACCGTCGAGACGACATGATCATCTGCGGCGGCGTGAACATCTATCCGGCGGAAGTGGAAGCGGCGCTGCTTGCCCATGAGCAGGTTGCCTCCGCCGTTGTTATCGGTTTGAAGGACGACGAATACGGCCAGCGCATGCATGCCGTAGTGCAGCGACGCGCTGCCGCGCTCAGTGCCGAGGACTTACGCAATTATCTTAGTGGCCACCTGGTGCCCATCAAAGTGCCGAAGTCATTTGAGTTTGTCGACCATCCGGTGCGTGATGACGCCGGTAAGGTACGGCGCAGCGCCATGCGTGGCGCGCGTGATGATGCCGCGAGCCGTGGCACATCTGCGTGATGTTTTAACCCGCATATTTTTTGTCATAACCGACTAACGGTGTTCGCGAGCGAACATGCCAGGGAGAGCGTCGATGGGACTCAGCTTCGAACAGATCAAGGCCGCCTATGAGCGCGAAGCGGCGGCCGCCGGCAAGGTATATACCAAAGACCAAATCCCGATGTCCTGGGATCTAATCACCCCCGAATGGCTGACTGACATTCTCGTCGCGCCCGGCAGCGCAGCGCGTGTGATCAGCCATCGTCTGGATCAAAAAGACGAAGGCACCGCCAGCCGCCGCCGACTCTTTCTCGAATATAACGACGCTGGCCGCGCCGCCGGCTTGCCGGCTTCGGTGTTTGGCAAATCGACCCAGCATCTCGAAAATCGCTTCATTATTGGCATGAACGGTGGCATCGAAGCGGAGATCAGTTTTTATCAAATGGTGCGGCCCAAGCTCGATATCGAAGCGCCCGTCGCTTTGTTTGCACGCTTTGATGCAAGCTCTTTGAATTCGATTCTTATCATGCGTGATATGGCCGGTGAGGTGCAGTTTGGGGAGTATTCCACGCCCATGACTTTGGCGCTTGCGCGCAGCCAGATGCGGGTGCTGTCCTGCGTGCATGCCGCTTATTACGAAAGCCCGGCATTGAATACCACCCTCTCACCCTGGAACAGTTGGGAAGACTATTTTGCGATCACCGCCAAAGAAGCGGGATTTGAGCAGGCCTGCCAACGCGGATTCGCGCAGGCACGCGAGGTGATCCCAGCGGGTTTGTTCGCCCAGGAAAAAAACATCTGGCCGGCCACGGTGGATGCCATTGCTTTGCACAGCAAACTGCCGCGCATGCTGGTGCACTCCGATGTGCATCTGAAAAACTGGTACGTCGCAGCACCCGACAGCATGGGTCTGACCGACTGGCAATGTTCATGCAAAGGTCATTGGAGTCGCGATCTCTCCTATTGTTTATCCACTGCCCTGACAGTTGAACAACGGCGCGTCTGGGAGCGGGAACTACTCAGCTACTACCTCGAACTTATGGCGCAAAAAGGCGTGCCCGCCATCAATTTTGATGAAGCCTGGCTGTGTTATCGCGCGCAGATGCTCGGCGCGCTGGCTTGGTGGACGGGCACCCTGGGCCAACCACCGGAAGCGCCCGCGATGCAACCGCGCGCAGCGAGCTTGACCTTCATCGAACGTATGGCCAATGCCACCCATGATCTCGATTCCTTAAGTGCGGTGGCGATTTTGAAAGAGCGCTTGTTCGGTGCTGGGGCTCGATAACGATAGACCGTGCAAATGCTCAAGCCATAAGGGACAGGAAATACTCGATATCCAGTTCAGCCACTTCGCCAGTGGTGGGGTCCTGACTGCGCAGTAATACGCGCTCACCTGGCACGCCGACCAGCAGAGCAAACACCGTAAAGCCGGTCTCGCGGGTTTCGGGAAAATGTGTTGAGCCTATCTGTTCCACGGCCAGCGCACCTGGCGCCAGATGGACATCGCCGTAGTTCCAATCACCTTGCAAGGTATAAGCAAATGCACGGCAACGATGTTCGTGCATTGGAAAATTCTGGTTCGGACCCAGCCGATAAAGAAAAGCGACCGTTTGTGAAGCGCGGTCGGCATACAGCACTTATATGCCGGCGCAGGACGCCGCTTAAAAGCCGATCTGCGAACCACCATCCACGTTCAAGTGCTGGCCGGTGATATAGCTCGCCGCATCGGATAATAGAAAACAACAGGGCTCGGCCACTTCGGCTGGCTGGGCAATACGGCCCATGGGAATGGCGGCCATCGTGCGCTCAATGAATTTCGGGCTGCGGATCACTTCGGTCATGGGTGTTTCGACCGCGCCAAAACACACACTGTTAACGCAGATCCCAAAACGCGCCCATTCCCGCGCAGCGCTCATGGTGATGCCCAACACACCGGATTTGGCTGCGCCGTAATTGATCTGGCCGATGGTGCCACGCCGACCTGCCACCGATGAGACATTGACGATACGACGCGATGCAAGCTCGCCTGCCTCGGCGCGCTCCATCAT
>JAYUQF010000524.1:0-2793 GCA_043756885.1 Pseudomonadota bacterium | reverse complement strand
GTGAGCGTCGCGGCATGGGCTATTACGCGGGTTATTACGCTGCCCAGATGGTGTTGGGCTTTCTTGCTTCGCTGGTGGTGATGTGGTTCAGCCGCTTTCGGGAATACCGCGCTGATGCCGGTGGTGCCCAGCTGGCCGGCCGGCACAAAATGATCGCGGCGCTGGAACGCCTACACAGTGTGTCGAATCCGGAAGCACTGCCGGGCGGCATGTCGGCATTTGGCATCGCCGGAGGCCTGGGCCATCTGCTTGCCACCCATCCGCCTTTGGAAGCGCGCATCGCGGCCTTGCGCGCCGCAGTGTAAGCGAACTCTACGCGGCCCGGCTTGTGCAGCAGATCCGCGCGCTTGGACTTGCGAAAGCGTGCGCCATCGGCGCCGTTATGGCGCTCGATGGCGTGATGCATTAGCTGCATCGCGGCCCCCCGGATACTCTCAACGCGTGACCAGCCCGCGCACGGCGCTGTTGGATTTGTTCAGATCGTCCTCCATCGTTTTCCAGTCCACCGGGTTAGGCACAGCGATACCACGTTGACAAGCGGGGCGTGCTTCGAGGCGGTCCAACCAAGCCTGCAGGTTGTGCAGGCCTTCGATGTTACTGCCACCCCAGAAGTGGATGCGTACCCAACTCCAGTTGGCAATATCGGCAATACTGTATTCGTCACATAAAAAGTGACGACCTTCGAGCTGTCGATTCAGCACCTCAAATAAGCGACGGCATTCGTTGTGATAACGCGCGATGGCCGCAGGGATCTTCTCAGGAAAATAACGATAGAAGACATTTGATTGCCCCATCATGGGTCCGATCCCCGCCATCTGAAACATCAGCCACTGCGTGACGCGTGATTCGCCCTTGTTATCACGTGGCATGAGCTGGCCGGATTTTTTGGCCAGATAGAGCATGATCGCGCCTGATTCAAATACCGCGAAGTCGGCGTTGTCACGATCGACTATCACCGGGATGCGGCCGTTGGGGCACAGCGCCGTAAACCAGGCCTCTTTTTGTACGCCGGTCATGATGTCGACGTGATGCACCGTGTAGGGCATGCCGATTTCTTCGAGCATGACGGAGACTTTCCAGCCATTGGGTGTGGATGCAGTGTAAAGATCGATCATCGTGAATTTTCTCCCGTAGTGTTCAGAGATTATCTTAGTTGATACGCGCTGCGTTTCGCAGCCACGCGGGCGGTGAGGCGCGAGTCTTGAGACGGCATGGTTAACGCCCCTTGAAAAGTTGGTGAAACGACCCATTTTCTCCTCAACCTAAACCACGAAACGAAGAGCAAGCCGATGCGAACCACCCTACACGAACCGTTCACCACCATCCGTCGACTGCAGGATGAAATGAACCGCGCCTTTGGTGGCGCGGCGGTTAATTCTGACGACAACTCGACCTCGGCAGTCAGCCACTGGGTGCCAGCGGTGGATATTCATGAGGAGCCTGAGCGATATGTCATCAGTGCCGATGTGCCCGGCGTTGATCCCAGCACCATCGATATCACGCTTGAGCAGGGCGTGCTTACGATTAACGGTGAACGTCGCAGTGCGCGCAGCGAGGAGCGCGCCGCTGGTGCACGTCGGGTCGAGCGCATCTACGGCAACTTCTATCGCCGTTTTGCGCTACCCGATAGCGCAGATGCAGCGCAGGTTGAAGCACGCAGCGTGAACGGCGTGTTGGAAGTGACGATTCCTAAGAAGGCTCTGACCCAACCGCAGAAGATTAAGGTCCTTGCTTAATCAACCCTGCGCAAGAGGTGGACGTGAAACGGGGCTTCGGCCCCGTTTCGCTGCATGGGCTTTGCGCATTTCCTTGAACCTTAGAGCGGTCGGCGGTCACCCATCGTGCACGGTGGCGAACGTTCAGCGCTATGCTGCGTAACCCTGACCGCTTACACAAAAAGGAAAAACCATGCTGCGGATCATCCTTGCGCTCTTGTTCTTGCTGGTGACGGTGAATGTGTTCGCTGCGCCTGCGGTGGTGCGTCTGTTACAAGCGCCTGTGTGGCGCCTGCACGAAGGTGCGCGCACGCCCCTGCGTCCGGGCGATGAACTGCGGGCGGGCGACAGCGTGGTGACCGGTGCCGGTGCGCGCTTGGTGATTGAGTTAGCCGAAGGCAGCACGGTCAAGCTGGGCGAAAACGCAGAGCTGGCGCTGACCGAACTGCTCGCGCCCGCGCAAGAGAGCGGGCTGTTCAAGGGCTTTTTCGATGTTGTGCGCGGGGCTTTCCGTTTCACCACCACGGTGGTCGGTCGGCAGCGTGATATCCGCACCCGCATCGGCACCGCGACCATCGGTATTCGTGGCACCGACGTATGGGGCAAACACGAGGACACGCGGGATTTTGTCGTGTTGCTGGAAGGCCAGATCAGCATCGAGCGCGACGGCCAGTCGGTGACGTTAGATCAAGCCCAGAGTTTGTTCATGGCACCAAGCGGCCGGCCGAGTCTGCCGGTCGCGCCGGTTGATCCCGCCGATCTGGGGCGCTGGGCGCAGGAGACCGAGCCCCAAGCGGCAAGTGGACAGCGCAATGTTGTGGGTCGTTATCGTTTGATGTTCCCGCTTGCGCCAACGCAGGCGCAGGCGCAAATTTTTCTTGAGCGCCTGTCGGTTGCCGGGTACGGCGGCGAGCTGGCCAGCGCCGCTACGGACCCACGCAGCGGCTGGCGGGTATCAATCGGCGGTTACACCGATGAAGCGCAGGCCCAGGCCGGTGCCGCTGGGGTGGCTGCCGCGCTGGGTATCACGCGGCCGTGGCTCAGCCTTGACCAATGAAGCATTTTTATCGTCAGCGCT
>JAYUQF010000523.1:0-7447 GCA_043756885.1 Pseudomonadota bacterium | reverse complement strand
CGTCAAGCATCAAGGCATGGAATATCACAAGCTACATTCGGACCATCAACTCGCGCTGTTTTAAGATACCCCGTAGCTTGCTGCGGGGTTGTTCATTCTTGCGTTCTTTCATCATCTGCAGATGAGGATCCTCAGAACGCAAAAAGTCAAGCTTTTATTTTGCGGCGGTCGCTAAGGACCCTGGTTAGAATAATCTCGTCAACACTGAGGGTGTTCGTGAGTGGTTGCTTGCCGGGCGCGTTTCGCCGGCAAAAGTGGGGCTATTGCCAAGAAATGCAACGCCGCTGCGGCCGCTCACGAACAGCCGGATGTAGAGATTATTCTGACCAGGGTCCTAAGCGCACGCAAAATCGGTCGGTTTGAGAATCGAGACATGGAATTTGAAAAATCCCTAGCTGGCATATTTGTACTGCTGGCGACCAGCATGGTCGCCGACGCAGTGCAGATCGAGTTGACTCCGGTTGCTGATGCAACCCTGTTTGAAGACAACCCGGAGTTTGCCAGCGGCGCGGGTGATTTCCTGTTTGTAGGCCCTATTGCCAGTGGTTCACCGCGGCGCGCCCTGCTGCGCTTTGACCTGTCCAGTATTCCGGCGGGCGCTGTGATCGAGAGTGCCTCCTTGCGTTTCACTGTTGATCGCGCGGCGATTGGTTCGGATCCCGGTGACCAGGCGCGTCTGCATCGGCTGATCGCGCCGTGGGGTGAAGGCAGTTCGAATGCGGGCACGGGTGGCGCCGGCACAACGGCTGCGATCGGAGATGCCACCTGGAACCATCGCTTTTTTGGTCTGCCGGCCAACGGTCAGGCGCATACCTTCTGGATAACACCTGGTGGGGATTTTGTCAGCACTGCCAGTGTGGTCATCAACTTCGGTGGCCCAGCCAATTACACCCTGCCTTCAACACCACAACTCGTTGCCGATGTGCAGCAGTGGGTCAATGCACCCGCTCAAACATTCGGCTGGATATTGCTCGGGCCCGAGGGTGGTGAGTTTTCGCAGAAAGCACGACGACTCTACAGCCGCACCTCCCCAGCCGTTGATGGCCGCCCGCGTCTGACGGTGAGCTATACCTTAACGCCGCCCGGGGCTGTTACGAAGTCAGTGCCCCTGCCCGGATGGGCAATCGGACTTTGTGCGGTGACCCTTATCTTTTTCGGCACGCGCCAAACATAAACAGCCTGCGCGCCAACACACTCAAAACAGGGTCGTGCAAGAGCGAGAAACCGAGGGCGCCAGCCACATAGTGGTGCCCTCGGTTTGCAGTCCCGGATCGCCCTAAGTCTCGCGGCAGACTAATCGGGTTTCAGCCTCGCGTGTGATGACCTCAATAATTCCACTGCAACTGAAAGCGCAGCGCGTCGCCGCTCAGTTGTTCATAAGGCGCGACCAGTACGTTGGTGCGATCGCTCATTACGTACATGGTGGTGAGTTCAAATTCTGGACGGATCTGCCACTCCACGCCGAGTTCGGTTTCGGTCATCGAGTTACGCGGCGCGTTGCGCTCGAACTTCATGGCACCTTCGTAGTGCTGCCAGCGCACAAAGGGGAACAGCAGGCCGTAGGCCGATTGATAGCGGTACATGGCCTGCACATAGCCGCCATTCAAGGCTTTCACTTCGACGCGGTTCTGGTCGGCGTTGAGCGCAGGGCCACGGCCCCAGTTCCACTCGGCCTGCAGGCCAAACGGCTGCGGATAAAGTATGGCGCTGAAACCGAAACGCGAATCTGCGAGGCCGTCGGAGGGGCCATCGATCACAACACCATTGTCGACCGTCGGCATAAAACGACCGTGCTGAACTTGTGCGCCCATTTCTACAATCTGGCCATTGGCAAACTGCCATGGGTAACTGACACGCGCGACCATGTGGACCTGATCGTTGGCCTCAAAACGGTTGGCCCCTTGACCGTTGTAGATGCCGACCCCAACAACACCGTAGTCACCCGAGCCTTTGAGGCCGCGATCATTGATGGCCTTGAACACAGCTCGAATATGCGCCGGTGCCCAGTACATGAACGCGCCGATATCACGTTCGTCCTTGCAACAACTGTTGAAGGCGTCGTTGCGGTCAAGCGCAAGACGGTTTTGGCTTGACTGCAAATTTTCGAAACCGTAAGGGATCTTCGATTGTCCGACCCGCACCCGAAATTCCTTGGCCTTGTCGAATGCATAGTCCGCGTAGGCGTCACGAAGCTGGACAAAGTGGGTCTGGCTTGACCCTGGCGGGGTCACGGCAAAATCGGGTTGCAGGTAAAGGTACAAGTGTTCTGAAACGTCGCCACTGAGGATCAGGCGCGCGCGTCGGATGAGAAAAGATTGGTCGTCCGACCACGAACGGTCCGCGTGATGGCGATACCCATCGAGGTCACGATCCAACAACTCGTTGTAGCGAAACTGGGTATAACCACGAAACGACAGACTGTCGTACCACTTGGGCTTCGCGGCGGGCTTTTCCGCTACCGGGGCCGAGTTGACTGCAGGTGCAGCGGCTGCTACCGCCGCCGCGATGCTGGCACCCGCAACAGGGGTGGTTGCGGGCGGTGTCGAAACGCCCGCTTGCTGCCTGCTAGCCGCGGCAGGCGCCGCACTTTGTTCTTCAACTTGCGCAAACCGTCCGAGCGCAACTCGGTTCGGGCCGGGCTCGGTATAAACCTGTTTGGTCACCGAGTCGACGTAGAGCTCCAAGGTCATGCCGGCTGGCGCATCGGTGCTGACGGCGGTGGCCAATAGCGTGAGGACGAGCCCGCACACGCGAACGCGCCAAAGGTGCAGTGCATCGTAAGAGAACCGCAGCGGATGGCCTTTGACGGTTTCGCTAGCACCGCTGCGACCGTGCCGGCCAAAACTCATATCGTGGAATCGGAAAGTCATGAATTACTCCTGGTCTTTAGGCGCGCAGCTAACCGCGCCCCTTTGAAGGGTGGGCTGGCTAATAAGAGAGGCGCGCGACGGGGAGGGATTGTGTGACTTATTTATTACAGTTAAGTGACGATCAGAGACGCCGAACTGTCATTCAAATGTCATTCGTACGGCTCGAAATCTGGTTTCCCGGGAAAAAATGCAAAACTTGGTTGCCGCTACTTCTCCGTTCCATGACGGAGGTTTCGCCTGTGCCCGATTGTTTAAGTCAATTTTTGCCCGCGCTGCTGGGAGACTTTGCACCGAACAGGGGCATTTTTGTTTTGGTGCCGGGTTTCGGCTAGCCAGGCTCCGGTTGCAACGGCGTTCCGTCACGTGGGTGTGACTAGCGAACAGCGGGAATTTGAGTCTCGCGGCCAGGCGCAAATCGGTGGCCTGAACAACGATGGCCAGCTTATGGCACGAAATGGGCGGGCGATTTGACCCAGCTTCCGAGGGCTGTGCCCAGCATCGGGCGCGACTACTGACGCGAATTTTCTCCTGCAGCGCTTGCTGTCCAGCATCGGTCGGATAGCGGAATTGTTGAGACTCGCAGATCCGCTGCGCGCATCGAGCCATCTCGCATCGACCCGATCGTCTCGCCGCTTGGTTCGGCGGTTTATTCCATGCACGTCCAACTACGAGCCACTTTGATGCGTTTAATGACTCTTTTTTACCACTCCGCCCCATCTCGGGGCGAATCCAATAGAAGAAACTCTAACACTGGCAGTTACTTGTATAGCTAACTAGAATAAATTACATTAGATTTCATCCATTACATATTGAAATTTATTAATTATTTAAGAAAATCGATGAATTCGTCGTACGCTCCAAAAGTCGGTTTGCGGCCACGAAGTAATGTGGAACGGCTATTGCTTACAGCAGCGCAAGAGTCCGGAGCGTCTGTCGAGCGGCATTACCTACCGGACGAGTATTTTTACTGAGGAGAAATTGATCCATGAACAGACTGTTATCGAGCGCCACGGCGCTGATCCTGGCGGGCGCCGCCGGCTCAGCCATGGCTGAGGAAGCAAAAGCCACCAGCATGTTCGCTGCTGAAAACTTCTCTGCTAACGCAATGATCACTTCCGATTACCGCTTCCGCGGCATCAGCAATTCGGACGGTCCAGCGGCGCAGGGCGGTTTTAACTGGGCGTTTGAGGGTTTCACCGCCGGAGTCTGGGGCTCCAATACCGAATTCTCCGACGGCAACGTCGAAGTCGATATTTTTGCTGGTTACGGCTGGAACTACGTTGGGGTCGACATGCATGTCAACCTGCTCTACTACATGTTCCCCGGCGAAAGCGGCATGGAAAGCCAAGGTCTGGACCCGCCGGGCTTCGATCCGTCCCTCGGCCTGCGACCCGGTGATGCGGGCACTGCATTTCCTGCCGCGCCGCCTGGTCAGGTGCAGCCCTACGCTGGCGAGCTACCCAACATCGATGCCGCCTATTTTGAAGTCAACTTTGGCATCGCCAAAACCTTCGAAGGCATAGCCCTCACACCCACGCTTGGTTTTGACTACAACTACTCGCCGGATTATTTCGGCGAAGACGGTGCCGGCCACTACGTGCAGGGCTCGTTAGCTGCGAGCCTGCCGTATGGCATCGGCTTTGCGTTTAAAACCGGCTACCAGGACGTAGAAGGTGACGAGTTTTCGGCCTATTTCGCCACACCCGATGGTTATAACTGGTGGTGGTTCTCGGTGGGTGTGAACAAGGAAGTGCTCGGCTTCCTGCTCGATGTGTCGTACTACTGGGTCGACAACGGCGACCAGTGCGGCAACTTGGGCGGTGCGGCGTGCAAATGGAACGGCGGTATAGCGACGTTTTACAACGATTACGCCTACTCGGCAGAAGGTGGTACCTCTTACCGCGATCTGACCCGCGACGAAGTCGTTTTCAGCATCTCGCGTTCTTTCTAAGCGCAACGCGCTTGCTGCCAGTGACGGCCCCTCCATGGGGCCGTTGCTTTTTCTGCGACAACAAAATTTGGCTTCCAACCCCCGCGTGCGGACGTTGTTTGCAGGTGCGATTTGAATCGCAAATTGCTCGCAAGCATTTCAAACGTCAACAACGCCCGAATACGACGAGCACTTCATCCGCGCGCGGGGTTGAACGTGCTCACCCGCCCTGTCGCTCAATTCCTGCTTTTTATGTATTGGTGATCATTGTGTATTAATAAATACTTATCGTGCTGCCGATGGAATTTTTAATGTGACAGCCAATAGTGACTATCAATGACTTTGCCTAGCCCGTTGCGAGCCACCTTCACTGCGCTACTTTTCTGCGGCAGTGTTTCTCTCAGCGCCGCGGCCCCCCTGGCGCGGGCAATACCCGCAGAGCCATTGGCAGATCTCGGGCTGCTCTATCGCAGTGACAGCAATCCCTACGTGCAGGAAGTGTGGGCGCTCGGCCGTTACCACGGCCAGTACTGGGATAGCGAGGGCAGTGCGGGTGGTGATCGCGGTTATGAGGACCGTCGCTTTCGCATCGGCGGCAAGGCGCGGGTGTTCAATAACCTCACGCTGCACGCGCAGATGGTCAGCGGCAGCGATTTTGAGCCGTTTTATAACGGTTTCACTGAGCTATGGGCGGGCTGGCGTTTTGACGATGCACTGGTGTTGACGGTGGGGCAGCAGAAGCACCGCTTTACACATGATCGCAACGTTTCCAGCCGTTACCTCAACCATCTTGAGCGCAGCTTGCTGACTAATATGTTCGGCGCCGACTACACCCCGGCGGTGACGTTGTCGGGGCGTGTCCGCCGGTGGAGCTATTACGGCGGTGTGTTTTCAAACGCTACCGGGCGCGACATCCAGGAGGCTTTCACGGCCCTCGATTCAGGCTACTCACTGCTTGCCACCGTCACACGCGACGTCGGCGATCTGATCCCGCTCGATTCCGCATTTCTCAATGTGTCGTTTGTGCACAGCGATGCCAACAAAAGGGCCACCAACCTCAATCGTTTTGAGCAGGGCTTGGCCAGCGCGCTGATCCTGACCGAGGGCCCCTTGTCGTTGATCACCGAAATTACTACCGGTCTCGGCAGCGCAGACGGAGACGCCATTGGCATCAATCTACAGCCGGGCTTTTTTGTCACTGGGCGATTGCAGGCCGTCGCCCGTTACCAGTTTGCGAGCAGCAACGGTGACGAGGGTTTGCGCGCACAGCGCCGTTACGAGCGCGAAGCAAACCTGCGCAGCGGCGACTTTTATCAAGCCGGCTACCTCGGTCTGAACTACCATCTTGCTGAACATCGCGTGAAATTGATGACTGGCATCGAATACGCCGCGCTCGATAACGAACATAGCTGGACCGCTTCCGTTGCCATGCGCATGTTCTGGGGGCCACACTCGCGTGGACCATTTCCGATGGCTCAGGTGCTCGCGCCCTACCACGACTAGTCGCACGAGAGCGGTTTCCCTAGCCACAAAATTAACCCGCTTGGATCCCGCCTCGCTACTTCGTGTGCCATCGCGTCGGTCTGACCATGGAGACCGGCCCCATCGCCGCACCGGCATCAAGCCCGGCATCATCAAAACGGCATCGGGTGGCATTCACGGTGTGCCGCCGCCAGGCCGCGGCATCATTGACACTGAATTCAAGTGCCTGCGGGCGGCAGCGCGCGCCAGCAAAGCGACCGGTGCGCCCATCCTGTGCCACAACGATGAATTCGAACCCTTCGGCCGCGAGAAACACTCGACGTATTTGACGAAGAGAAGGTCGACTTCAACAAGGTGCTGATCGGGCACGCCTGCGGCGTGGGTGACATGCGTTATTACTTTGACATCCTTGAGCGCGGTGCGCGGTTGGATTTTGACCGCTTTGGTATCGAAGCTATCGCCTCGGACAAATTGCGTCTGGCGTCATTGATTGGGCTGCTAAGGACCCTGGTCAATATTATCTCGTCAACACCGAGGGTGTTCGTGAGTGGTTGCGGCAAGGCGCGTTTCGCTGGCAATAGCGGGGCTATTGCCAAGAAATGCAACGCCGCTGCGGCCGCTCACGAACAGCCGGATGTAGAGATAATTTTGACCAGGGTACTAAGCGTCGGTTACGACCGCATCATGTTGTCCCACGATTCGGTGGAATGCTGGCGCGGTCGCGACACTGGCGCCTTGGACAGCATGATCGCCGCCTCGCCCAACTGGAATATGGCGCATATCTCACGCAACATCCTGCCGGCCTTGCGCAAGGCCGGCGTGTCGCAGGCGATTATCGATACCTTGATGGTCAACAATCCGCGTAGTTATTTCGGCCCGGTCAAACCGAAGACGGCGCGTCGCAAGGCTTGAGTAAAGGTCGATGTAGCGCCCGTGTCCAGATGCAGCGCGCTGGCACTACGCCGGCTTAACGCAATACAAAGGAGCCACACTTGTTTGGTGCCTGGCTCCTTGCACTGTCGGCGGCTGCGCGGGTTCCAGGTCTCAGAGAGTGTTTACAAAATAATCTATAATTCGGCTCGTGTTAGATGCGTGGGAGCGCAGCCGATGACGAAGCGAGGACGCCCTGCGAAGATCCAAGCAGCCGAGCGTACGATTCTCGTTG
>JAYUQF010000522.1:0-7452 GCA_043756885.1 Pseudomonadota bacterium | reverse complement strand
ACGGCAGCGCGAGGATTGCAGCACGTAAACAACTGTACTGCTGCACCCGACTAACCAGCGCCGAGGGTTCAACGCGGTCGATCAAGGCCTCGCCCAAGGGCCCGTCTTCTTCGTCGGGTAGGGCCTCGTAACGCTGCGCGTCACGCCAATGGCGGCGCAGCAGATTGCGCGCCATGCCCAACAGATAGGCGCGCAGCTCACCTTGCGCCGGGTCGAAACTGTGGTTATCAAAGAGCTGCATGAAAACCTCCTGCGTAACGTCCGCCGCCACGCCTTCCGTACCGCTGTAAATGGTCGCAAAGCGGAATACCCGTGGCTGATGCCGCTGATACAGCACACTGAATGCTTCGCCGTCGCCGCGTTGCATGCGCTGGAGCAATTCGACATCGGTTACGGACATGAGCGAGCGTTAAACACCTTCGTGGTGAGGAGTATTGCGTCCGGCGCCAGGTAAAGTTCCCGGCTTGGGCGACGCGCGAGGGGCCACTGGGCGACGCCAGTCCGCGACGCAGCATACGCCATGACCTTTGACGCCCGTCGCAATTTCGAATACATGTCCTGTTCCCCGACTTTGAGGACACCACCGTGCCGGACTTGCTGGTAGAGATTAAAGATTCCATTGCGACCCTGACCTTTAACCGTCCCGAGGCACGTAATGCCCTGAGCCTGGAGCTGCGCGCCATGCTGCGTGACGCCCTGCAGGCCATTGAGTACGACCCCGCGGTGCGCTGCGTGGTCATGCAGGGTGCGGGTGACAACTTCATGGCCGGCGGTGACGTCAAGAGCATGGCCACCAAGCTTGAGCAACCGAGCGCGCAGCTGCGCGCCGAATTCATGAACCGCATCCACGACCTGCATCCCATCATGTACACCATGCGGCGTATGGCTAAACCCATCATCGCCAGTGTGGCGGGCGCGGCGGCCGGTGCTGGCGTCAGCATGGCCCTCGCGGCGGATTTGGTGATCGCGGCGGACAACGCTTTTTTCACCCTCGCGTATTGCCACATCGGCACCAGCCCCGATGGTTCAGCCAGCTTTTATCTGCCACGCGCGGTCGGCATGAAAAAAGCCATGGAAATCGCCCTGCTGGGCGACCGCTACGACGCCGCCTCGGCAGCTGCCATGGGCATGATCAATTTTGTCGTACCGGCTGCCGATCTCGCGGCGGAAACGAGCAAGCTCGCCCAGCGTCTGGCGCGCGGCCCAACCCACGTTTACGGCAATACCAAGCGTCTGCTTAACCGTTCGCTGGAAAACGAGTTCGAAGCGCAGTTGCAACTCGAAGCCGAAACATTTGCCGACTGTGCAGTGCGCGCCGACTTCCGTGAAGGGGTGACGGCTTTTATTGAAAAGCGTAAAACGCGCTTCACCGGTAACTGAGTTGCAGCGCTAGCAGCCTGTCGGACTTAGGGAATCGTCGCGAGACGGTGGGAAAGCGCGGACAGATAGGCGCGCATTCGAGGCGCATAGTGGGGCTGTTTAACGAAAAGGCGCGCATATATTGACCGCTGTCCCAACGTCGCAGCAGATTCGTCCTAAGTCCGACAGGCTGCTAGAGCCGGCCACGCACGCGGCCGGCCGTTGGCGGCTTACAACTTGCGTAGATCCGGCGCTTCACCGGTTGAACCGCGTGTCACGCCGACCACCCCCGCCCCGCGCCCAGAGTTCTGCCGGAAGCGTTTGGAGAGTTCGGGCCCGGCAGCGCTAAGTCCACCATCAACAATCAAGGACTCGCCGGTGACAAAGCGTGCATCGTCGGTGGCCAGAAACAGTGCTGCGCCGGCGATGTGTTCACCCTGCCCGGTCTCGGGCCACGGTTGGCCGGTGGCAAACAGGGGCGCAAACTTCTCGGGCTTACCGCCATGGGCGAGCTGGGTGAAAATAAGCCCCGGACAGATAGCGTTAACACGAATTTTTTCCGGCGCGAGTTCTACGGCGGCAGACTTGGTCAGACTGATGACGGCCGCTTTTGCCGCCGAATAAATCATCGGTCCGGCGTCGCCCGACAAACCGGCGATCGAAGCCGTGTTGATGATGGTGCCGCCATCACCCTGCTTGATGAAAATGCGCGCACCATGTTTCATGCCGAGAAATACGCTCTTGGTCAGCACATCAAAGGTGTAATCAAAAGCCTCCACCGTCACTTCGGTGATGGGCCCAATGGCACCACCAACCCCGGCGTTATTAAACAAAATGTCGAGCCGGCCAAAATTGTCGAGCGCGCACTTCAGCATCGCTTCGATATCGGCTTCTTTGGCAACGTCGGTTTTGATGAAGCGCGCCCGTGCGCCATCACCCTGCGCGGCTGCGAGATCCATCGTCTGCGCGCCGGTCACAGCATTAAAATCAGCAATTACCACGTTGGCACCTTCGGCCAGAAATCGCAGTACGGTTGAGCGTCCCATGCCGTTTGCGCCGCCGGTAATCACGGCCGTTTTGCCTTCGAGTCTCATCTGCGTCTCCCCTTGATTAATTTCGCGTAATTCTCGCTTCTCACCGTGCGTCTTGCGCGCCCTGCACACGCCCATGACAATCGGGCGAGGATACAACGCGAGGTCGAGATATGGCAGGCATGCGCATCGGATTCATTGGTCTGGGCGCGCTGGGTGGAGCGATCGCCACGCGACTGCAACAAGCTGGCCACCCGTTATGTATCTGGGGCCGTACACCAGCAAAACTCGCGCCGTGGCTTGCAACCGGCGCCCAGCTCATGGCATCACCCGCCGCGCTGGCTGCGTGCGTGGACTGTGTCGTGCTGTGCGTAAGCGACACTGCAGCGGTCGAGGAAGTCGTATTTGGCCACGACGGCGTCGCAAGTGGTGCGCAGGCTGGCAGCGTATTGCTGGACCACTCGACCATACACCCACTCGCAACGCGGCGCTTCCACGCGCAACTCGCGAACGCATGCGCGATGCATTGGTTGGACGCGCCAGTTAGCGGTGGCGTAGTCGGCGCACGTGAGGGTCGGCTGGTGGTGATGGCGGGCGGTGACGCCGAGATCCTCGCACGCGTCAGGCCGCTACTTGCTTGTTACAGTCAGCGCACCACCTGGATGGGCGCCAGCGGCGCCGGCCAAGCGAGCAAGATCGCTAATCAGATGATGATTGGCGGCAATATCGCGGTCGCCGCCGAAGCCCTGAATTACGCCGCTAATTTTGGCGTTGCCGCAGCGTGCCTGCCCGATGCTCTGGCCGGAGGTTGGGCCGATTCAGCCGTGCTGCAACACCATGGCCGGCATATGGCGGCCGCCGATTATCGCAACGAAGTCAACGCGACGATCATGGCCAAGGACATCGATATCGCCTGCGACCTCGGCCGCGAAACCATCTCACCGATGCCCGTCACCGCGCTCGTGCAACAGCTTTACCGGCAGTTGATCGCCCATGGCGATGCTGACAAAGGCCAGAGTGGTTTGATGTGGTTGTACCGACAAAAGCCTTTGGATGATGCTTCGTAGGTGCGACAAGTTCGCACATTGGATCGGGCTGATCGCGAACTCGTCGCGCGGCAGAATGTGCGAATTTTTCGCACCTACAGGGCGGACAGGACGGGGGCGAGTGTTTCTAAGCTTGCCTGCGTGCAGGGCTCGACAACCATGCTCAAGGTTTCAACACCTTGTTCGCGATAAGCCAGACAGACGTCTATCAGTTGCTGACGTGAACCACGCAGCGGTAAAGCGCCGGGCAAGGGATAGCCGTCATTCAAGCTCACGCCGACGGTGACATTGCGCCCCAGCGTCGCCGGATCACGACCCTGTTTTTCGCAGGCCGCACTCACCTGCGCCCAGGCCGCAACGTAGCTCGCCACCCGCGAGTCAGAAAACGGCAACATGCAATTCCACTGATCAGCGTACTGGGCCACCAGTCGCAACATGCGCGGGCCAGCGCGCAACAGTCCGATCATAATGGGTGGCCCTTCTGCGCGCAGGCTTTTGGGCATTAAACTTGCGTCGTCAGTGCGATAGAACTCCCCCTGGTGGGTGAGCGTTTCACCACGCAGCAGCGGGCGAATGACCGACAAGGCTTCTTCGAAACGCGCAATCGGGCGTTCGAAGTCATAACCAAAAGCGCGATGCTCGGTGGCAAAGTCGCCGGCGCCCAGGCCCACCACCAAGCGCCCGCCGCTGATGTCATCGACCGTATCAATAATGCGCGCGAGCAGCGCTGGATTGCGAAACGCCGTGTTGGTGACCAAGGTGCCCAGGGTCACCTCGCTGGTGCAGGCGGCAAGCGCCGCCATCAAAGACCAGCATTCCCATTGCCCTGATTTGACGCCGCGATATTCATCGGGAAATTGGATGTCCATCGCCGCGTAATCGAGGTAGGGTTCATTGAGGAAATGATCGCTCACCCACAATGAATTAAAGCCGGCGTTTACCGCCTGCTCAGCAAAACCGAGCAGCGCACGCGTGCTGAGCGTTGCGCCTTCCGCTGCATAACTCCAGGCGGGCAATAACAATCCGGTTTTCACGGTGAGAACCCGCGTTGCGCGCTGAGTTGCATCATGTTTACTGTGGCCGAGCCCGGACGACGCTCAACAAGCTGAGGGCGCAATCAACGCCAGGCAAAAGTCGGCTGCTCGTAGTGCGCAACTCGCGTCGCACGTCCACACAGGCACACTTCGCGGAACTGGTAGAGGATGGCGGCGGTTGGTGCGGCGATCCAGGCATCACCCACCGGCATGCGCAACACCGGTGCGCCGCCCTCGGGCAGGTGTTCGAGCAAGGGCGCATCTTCGCGCAGAAATTCAGCCACCGGAATGCGATGGATGGAATCTACTTCGTCGGGATTGGGTACCAGATGGGCTTGTGGTCCGGCCCAGATCACCACCGGCGTCATGGCAAACCCGGAACGCGTGACAAAATCATCAAGGCGCCCGATGACTGCCGAATGATCCAGATCCAGTCCCACTTCCTCGCGCATTTCGCGCAGCGCGGTGTCTTCGGCGCTCTCGCCTTCATCAATGCGCCCGCCGGGCAAGGCCCATTGGCCCGCGTGGTTGCGCAGCTTGGACGAGCGACGGGTGAGAATCAGTGCCGCGCTCGATTGCCATTGTGAGTGATTGGGCATGCCGGATAGGTCGGCGCCAAAACCCTCATCAACTACCACCAAAGCGACCGCTGCCGCCTTGCCACCGGGCTCGCCTACGGTGACTGAGAAGTCGGCCAGATGCGCAATGATCTGCGCGCGCAGGAGGTGGTCACAATTGGGCATGGCGACAGCATACTCAGCGCGTGGGCCAACGTCAGTACCTACCCACTTGGTTGGGATTGAAAAAGCCCTGCCCTTGGCCCAGAGTCAGAGTAATCCGTGCGAACCAGCGCGCAGCACGCCGCCGCATCGGGACACACAACATCTTCGAACCTGTCGTTCGAACCTGGCAAACCTAGGCTATGGGCGACCAAGGCGGCCGTCCGAGGAGCAGCAGACATGGCAAATTTCGACACCCTTATTAAAGGGGGCACCGTAGTCGATGGCGGCGGCGGCGCACCCTTCATTGCTGACGTCGCTCTAAAGGACGGTCTGATCGCGGCGATTGGCCGCGAGCTCGGCACCGCCACCGAGACGGTGGACGCCAAGGGCCTCATCGTCGCGCCGGGCTGGGTCGATATCCATACCCACTACGACGGCCAGGCCACCTGGGACCCGGTATTGTCGGCGTCTCTGCGTCACGGCGTCACAACCCTCATGATGGGTAACTGCGGCGTCGGTTTTGCGCCGGCCAAGCCCGATCGCCACGACTTTCTGATCGAATTGATGGAAGGTGTCGAAGACATTCCCGGTGTATCGCTGCGGGCCGGCCTGCCCTGGTCGTGGGAGTCCTTCCCCGAATACATGGACGCGCTGGCTGCGATGCCGCGCAGTATTGATATCGCCACTCAACTCAGCCACGGCGCACTGCGCGCCTATGTGATGGATAAGCGCGGCGCTGACAATGAAAACGCCACACCCGCCGACATTGAAAAGATGGCTGCCTTGACCACCGAAGCCATGCAAGCCGGGGCCTTCGGTTTTTCGAGCTCGCGCACCGAAGTGCATATTGCCGTTGACGGCCGACCTGTGCCCGGCACCTATGCTGCCGATGATGAACTGATAGCCCTCGCCCGCGCTGTGAAAGCCAGTGGTCGGGGTCTGGTCGAAGTGGTGCTGGCCGGTGTTGCCGGTGAAGATGTCGCGGGCCTCGACCGCGAAATGGCCATGTTACGGCGCGTTGGCGAAGCCTCGGGCGCACCGGTCATGTTTCTGCTGGTGCAGCAGCTTGGTGACTCGGTGCAATGGCGTCGTCAACTGGCGGCCTGTGACGAAGCGGCCAAGGCTGGCGTTACGATGATCCCGCAGGTGTCGGGCCGTCCCATTTCCATCCTGTTCTGCTTCGAAGGCGAGCACCCGTGGAAATTCATGCCCAGCTACCTGGCCATTGCCGATCTGCCGTTTGCCGAGCGTTATGCACGTCTGCGCGACCCGGCCTTTCGTGCGCAATTGTTGAGCGAGCAGGATCCGAACGATCAAGGCTTTTCGATGCTGTACAAAAATCCGGCGCTGTGGGATTACACCTACCCCGCTGGCAACCCCATCAATTACACACCCGATCCGGACAACAGCATTGCCAAGATTGCCGCCCGCCAAGGCCGCTCGCCATGGGACGTGGCTTACGACCTGCTGCTCGAAGACAACGGCCAGTCCATTCTCATGTACGCACTGACCGGTTATGCCGATGGCAATACCGATGCTGTGCGCGAAATGGTCACCCACCCGCTGAGCGTGCTGGGTCTATCGGATGCAGGCGCCCATGTGCGCTTGATTGCCGACTATGGCATGCATTCTTTTATGCTGAGCCACTGGGTGCGCGATCACGCGGAAAACGATCCTAACCGTTTGCCCTTGGAGTTCGTGGTTAAGAAATTGACCGGCGATAACGCCGATCTGTATGGGTTCCACGATCGCGGTCGCCTGGCAGTGGGCCTGCGTGCCGACATCAATCTAATTGACCTGCCAAATCTAGCCGCTGGCCGACCACATATGGTCTACGACCTGCCGGCTGCACAGGCGCGACTCGACCAATCGGTGCAAGGTTATGTTGCGACCTACGTAAACGGCACGCTGGTGCAGCGTAATGGTGAAGATACCGGCGCCCGCCCCGGACGCCTGGTACGCAGTGGTCAGACTGGCGCTGCGTCAAATACAGCTGCGCAAAATGAGCGCTCAGCGTCCGCCGGTTAAGTCTAGGCGTGAAACCGCGCTTCGTGCGACAGTATGTCGCGCGAAGCGCCCTTCTCCCACGTGGGACGCGTCATTCGATGACCCGAGCAAAACACTTAGGGAACTGGTAATTACTAAAGTACCATTTATAATGTCTTCAATCTGCACAAACGGAGATGCTGCATATGAAGGCAACCACCCTGGCACGCAATGGCGTATCGACGGAGATGGTGAGTTTGATTAGGCGTCTGGT
>JAYUQF010000521.1:0-2804 GCA_043756885.1 Pseudomonadota bacterium | reverse complement strand
AGCCCGATGCTGCCGCCGATACGTCCGCCATAAAGATCATGCCCGAACTGCGGCAGCGCACCGTTTACCTCATCCTCCACGCCGCCGTAGATGCCGACGTACATCACCGGCTCGCGCTTGCCCGGTAAGGCGCGCAAGTAGGTAGCAGAGCTTACATAACGCGCTGCGTTGCGCAGGCTGACGTCGGGATAATTAATTTTGTTGCCCTGGAAAGACAGGCTGAAACGGCTCTTGTCGTCGACAGCGTAGCTCCATTGGGCGTAGCCGCCAAAAACATAACGCAAGCTTTGCGCATCGACGGTGAAATTCTCACCCTGTGCGGCGAATACCATTTCGTGTTTGCCGTAGGTGCCGCGCACACCACCGTAGATATAGGTGTCGGCGGTCGAAAAGGGGGTTTCGGTCTGACGGTAGTAGGCCCGTGTGCCACCCACTGCTGCCCAGTTTTTCGTCAGCGGATGCAATATGTTGAGACCCGCGGCGATAGTTGCGAAAGCATTGTCCTGAGAGGTTGCTTTGTCGTCCAACTGGAAGGGTAGATTGTTGAGTACCGGGATAGCGATGGTTGATTGATCGGTACCGGAATTGAGATTGCTGTCATAACCGGTGCTGAAACCGAGGTAACCACCAACGCGCTGCTCACCGCGTTGTGCACGGTCGAGCAAGGCGAGATATTTGTCCATGGTAACGCGGGCGGCGGCCGGCGCTTCGCTATCGGCCTTGGCGTTCTCAAATTCCTGGCGCGCGGTTTGATATTCGGACAGTGCAAAGTAGGCCCGTGCGATTTCGGCGCGGGCCAAAGCGTCATTCGGTCGCACTGCGAGCACACGCTCAAGGGCAAACACCGCGAGCCCTGGACGCCCACTATCGAGTGCTGCAATGCCCAACAGGTAATCAAAATCGGGATCACCGGCCCGCTCGTCACCGAGTGGTGCAAGCAGATCATAGGCAGCGACGGCTTGTTGATTGTTCAACATGTCGCGGGCCTGGTCGGTGACACTGTCAGCCACAGCCACGCTACTCAGCGCGAGCAACACTACTAAACCGTTCAGTCGCCCATGGGTACTCACGGCATGCCCATCCTTAATCTCGAAATTGCCTGAAGTATAGTGGAGTAATTCTTTCATTTATATGTGTATATGAAGAATTAACTGCGCGAGATTACCCACCGTTTGGGAAGGCAGAGCCTAACCAGCCCAGCACCTTATAACTGAGGTGCACACCACGTTCGGTGACTGTATCGGCGCGCGTTCTCAGCTCATAGAACGTGGTAGCGGCGGCTATGTTCATGCACCGACTCAACGAGTACGCCCACATGCTCGGGCGGAACGTCGGGTGTGATGCCATGGCCCAAGTTAAAAATATGGCGGCCGCCGGCACCCATCGCATCGATGATACGGCGGGATTCTTGCACGATGATGTCGGGCTTGGTCAGCATCACTGCGGGATCAAGGTTGCCCTGCAGGGTGATGTTATCGCCGAGGCGGCCTCTGACGGCGCCGATGTCGACCGTCCAGTCGAGGCCAAGCGCCGAACAGCCGCTCGCGGCAATCGCTTCCAACCACGATCCACCACCCTTGGTGAAAACGATGGTTGACACACTCTTGGGTAAGCCGGCCAGAATCGCCTGCATATAAGGCAACGAAAAGCTGTGAAAAGCGGCGTGGGACAAAGCCCCGCCCCAGGTATCAAAAAGCATGACAAGGTCAACCCCGGCTTCGATCTGGGCACATAGATAATCGGTGGTGGCCCGCGCAAGCTTGTTGAGTAGCCGATGGGCGGCTGCAGGGTCGTTATAGATGAGACCTTTGATGCGCGTGAACTCGCGGCTGCTCTGACCTTCCACCATATAGGTCGCCAGCGTCCACGGGCTGCCGGCAAAGCCGATCAGCGGCACGCTACCCGCCAGTTCACGTTTGACCAGCCGCACGGCATCTGTCACGTAGCGTAACTCACCGTCTGGGTCGGGCAGCGGCAACCCGTCGATGTCGGCAGCAGTGCGCAGTGGACGGGCAAACCGTGGGCCCAGCCCTTCCTCGAGACTCAGGCCCAGGCCCATGGCGTCGGGGATCGTGAGGATGTCCGAAAATAAAATGGCGGCATCGAGATCGAAGCGGCGCAGCGGCTGCAAAGTGACTTCGCAGGCCAGTTCGGGGGTTTTGCACAAGGTCAGAAAATCGCCGGCCCGGCGGCGAGTCTCGCGGTATTCCGGCAGATAGCGTCCGGCCTGACGCATGATCCACACCGGTGTGCAATCGACCGGCTCGCCGCGCAATACCCGCAGCAAGCGATCGTTGCGCAGTGCCGTTGAGGCCAGCGGCACCGAACTCACCTAGGACAGCGGCGCCGGCAGATCGGTGGCGCCCATCAGATAGCTGTCCACCGAAGCCGCCGCGGCACGACCTTCCGCGATTGCCCACACAATGAGGGACTGGCCGCGCTGTATATCGCCAGCGGTAAACACACCATCAACGCTGGTCATCCAGCGCGCATCACGTTTTACATTACCGCGCTCGGTAACCGCGACACCCAGCTTGTCCAATAGATCCGCGCGCTCTGCACCAACAAAGCCCATCGCCAGAAAGACCAGGTCGGCCGGCAGTTCCTGGACGGCGCCCGGGACCTCGACAATCTGTTGGCGACCATCGATGTTTTGCAGTTCGACTTCAACCAGTTCAAGTGCTTTGACCTCACCCTCGCCGTTGTCCACAAAACGCTTGGTTGAGACTGCATACAGACGTTGGCCGCCTTCTTCGTGGGCCGACGCTACCCGGTAGATGCGTGGCCATTCGGGCCACGGGTTG